>JBGVDR010000132.1:0-115932 GCA_045119455.1 Faecousia sp. | reverse complement strand
ACACCGGAAATCCGAGGATTTCCAGTGTTTTGTAGGCAAATAGGTTTGAAATACGGTAAAAATCAACGCTTGGAGAACTGGGGTGCACGACGTGCAGCCTTCAGACCGTACTTCTTTCTTTCCTTCATTCTGGGGTCGCGGGTCATAAAGCCAGCAGCCTTCAGAGAAGCGCGGTACTCGGGGTTCAGCAGAACCAGAGCACGGGAAATGCCTTGACGGATAGCGCCGGCGTGGCCGGAAACGCCGCCGCCAGCGACGGTGACAACGATGTCAACCTTGCCCAGCATGTCGCTGGTGACCAGGGGCTGACGAACGATCAGCTTCAGGGTCTCCAGACCGAAGTAATCGTCGATCTCACGACCGTTGATGATGATGGAGCCGGTGCCGTTCTCGTAAACGCGAACACGGGCAACGGAGGACTTACGACGGCCGGTGCCGTAAAAATACTTCTTCTTGCTCTCGTACATTCTAAGTTACCTCCAAATTACAGGGTCCATGCTTCGGGCTTCTGAGCTGCGTGAGCGTGCTCAGCGTCCTTGTACAGGTGCAGGCGGGTCATAGCGTGCTTACCCAGGGTGTTCTTGGGCAGCATGCCCTTAACAGCCAGTTCCATAGCGTAGTCGGAACGAGCAGCCATCATGTCGCGAGCCTTGGTTTCCTTCAGGCCGCCGATCCAGCCGGAAACGCGGTAGTACTTCTTCTGATCCAGCTTCTTACCGGTCAGAACAGCCTTATCGGTGTTGATGACGATGACGAAATCGCCGCAGTCAACGTTGGGGGTGAAATCGACCTTATGCTTGCCACGCAGCAGGTTAGCGACGGTGACAGCAGTACGGCCCAGGGGCTTGCCAGCAGCGTCGATGACGTACCACTTGCGCTGCAGGGCCTCCTTCTTAGCGAGTGTAGTGGACATATGCGTTCCTCCGATAGGTTAAAATATTTTGACAAATTCAGGCGCAGGGAGTACAATGTCTCCAAGACGCTTGATTTTTATACCACATGGTAATTCAAATGTCAACACTTATTTCAAGAAAATTTGCGTAATCCCGGGTGTACTCTTGAATACTCGCAAATGCGCTCATTTCCTCTTAAATGCTCACATTCGAATTTTATAGACTTTTTGGAGGTTTTCGAACTATGCAACGACTAATGGGCCTTGTCCGCCGGTGTGTGGACGATTATGATATGATTTCTGCGGGGGACAAAATTGCGGTTGGTGTCTCTGGAGGAAAGGATTCACTGGTTTTGTTGGTGCTTTTGGCAGGCTTGCGGAAGTATTTTAACAAGCCCTTTGAGTTGGAGGCTATCACCATCGATATGGGGTTGGGGATGGACTATTCCGGAGTTGAGGAGCTGTGCCGCCGGCTGGAGGTTCCTTACACTATTATAAATACAGAAATTGCACCCATCATTTTCGACCACAGAAAAGAGAAGAACCCTTGCTCCATGTGTTCCAAAATGCGCCGAGGCGCACTGAACCAAGCGATTCTGGAGCGGGGCTTCAATAAGCTGGCGCTGGGGCATCATTATGATGATGCGGTGGAGACCTTTGTGATGTCGCTGATTTATGAGGGGCGGATTAGCTGCTTCCAGCCGGTGACGGATTTGGATCGGACGGGCATTGTGCAGATTCGTCCCATGCTGTACATCCATGAAAAGACCGTGGACAATTTTGCGGCTCGGGAGGCGCTGCCGGTGGTTGAGAACCGCTGTCCCGCGGACAAGACCACTAAGCGGGAGGAGATTAAGCAGCTGGTGTTTGACCTGAGCAAGACCTATCCCGACCTGAAGGAGCGGATTTTCGGCGCAATGCAGCGTCTGCCTTTGCCGGAGTGGGGACCCAAGGGACGGTATAAGCGGCCGAAGGATGATTTTCAGAATTATTAATGCCATTTTATTATAAACCGTTATTTTGGCAGGGGAGTTCGGTGGGCTCCTCTGCTTTTTGCTGATTATTTTATAAAATAATTGTGGACAATCGCAGCGATTGACTGTATAATAATAAATTGAGATAACATGAGTAGTATGGGGTATTACGCATTGCCCCATGATAGAAAGAGGGGATAAATCTGGATACGATGGTTCAAGAAACTCAATCCCGGGAAGAAATGACCATTGCTCCGGTTATGCCGAAGAAGAAGCCGGGTTATCTGCTGCTGAAGCGGAGCGCCGACGTGCTGTTTTCTTTGATGTTGGGAATCCTCCTGCTCCTGCCCATGCTGGTGATTGCCCTTTGGGTCCGGCTGGACTCCAAAGGCCCGGCCCTGTTTAAGCAGGAGCGGGTGGGCAAGAACGGCAAGAGTTTTGTGATGCTGAAGTTCCGGTCTATGGGATTGGATGCGGAAAAGGACGGTCCTCAATGGGCACAGAAGGAGGATGACCGGGTTACCAAGGCCGGTCGGATTCTGCGGGCTACCCGGCTGGATGAATTGCCCCAGCTGTGGAACATTTTTGTGGGACATATGAGCTTTGTGGGCCCCCGTCCGGAGCGGGAGTGCTTCTATGAGGAATTTGAAACCTATATCCATGGCTATCGAAATCGCCTGGTGGTTCGTCCCGGTTTAACGGGCTGGGCTCAGGTTAACGGCGGATACGACTTGGCGCCGGAGGAGAAAATCGTTTACGACATGGAGTACATCGAAAAACGCTCCGTTGGTATGGACTGGCGGTGCATTTTCAGAACCATTCGTCTGGTATTTACCCACGAAGGAGCAAGGTGATTGTTTTGCACAATGAGACTCCGCTGGTGTCTGTGGTTATGCCGGCCTACAATGCAGAGCCTTTTATCGAAAAGTCCATAAATTCTGTGCTTGCACAGACGGTGCGGGACTGGGAGCTGATTGTCATTGACGATCAGTCTTCTGACGCAACGATGCAGATTGTTCAGTCCTTGGCGGACGGAGATGAGCGGATTCGCATTATCCGAAGCGAGCAGAATATGGGGACCGCTGCCACCCGGAACCGTGGTATGGAGCAGAGTCGGGGCTTGTTTGTGGCTTTTTTGGACAGCGATGATATTTGGTATCCCCGGAAGCTGGAAAAGCAGTTGCAACGTATCCAGAGTGAGGGGGCAGAGCTTTGCTACTGTGCCTATGCCATGGTTAGCGAGGGCGGAGAGAAATGCTGTGAGGATTTCTTGGTGCGTCCCCAGGTCAGTCTGGAAGATTTGCTGACGAAGAATGACATCGGTTGTTCTACGGTGATGCTCAGCCGCAAGGCGGCGGATAAGTATCGGTTCCATACAGAATACTATCACGAGGACTATGCCTTGTGGCTGACTATGCTCCGAGATGGCTGTAAAGCTGTGGGCGTAACGGAGGTACTGACGGATTATTTGGTTCGTGAGGATTCCCGGGCCTCCAATAAGCTGGCAGGCGCCAAAAGAAGATGGCAGATCTACCGGAAGCTCATGGGCTTTTCGCTGTGGCGCAGCGGATGCTATTCCGCCCAGTATGCCATGGCGGGACTGAAAAAGTATCGTAAATCAAAATGACTGAATTTGGCGGTCTGTTGCCGGAATCCGGCGGTCAGGCCGCCTTTTCTGGAAATAGAGGTGAGGAGTATGGGTGAAGAAGCAAAAAAGAAACAGGAAAAAGGCTTTCGGATGGTTTACCTAAGCGCAATGGCATTGCTGCTCGCTGCAATCATCGTCTGCAGCTGGCTGGGATTGCGACAAATGAATACGGACAATGTTAAGGAATCCGCCCCGATTACCTCGTTGCCGCCTCGCCCAACCTATATTTGGCCCACAGAGCGTCCGACGCAACCGGGCGTTTCCGAGGAATCCACAGAGCCTGGTGCGACCGAGGAACCCACAGAACCCTCGGAAGCAGTGGATCCCGATGAAGTTCTTTTTAAACTATCTGAGCACTCGAATCCAATTTATCTCGTTGGTTCTGCGGCGCAGGCCATGATGCAGACAGAGGATTACGGTTTTGTGTCGGATTTTCTTGGAAAATACCAGGGCAAGGGGCGGCTGGATATGAGTGTGCCGGTGGAGCTTCGTTATGAAGTGGAGCATCTGCCCCAGGGGGTTCAGATTCTGCAGAGCCGCTTTTTGGTGTATGAAAGGGGTACGCTGGTTCGTACCGCGGAGGCAACCGACGGTGGTCAGATGGTTCAGGTGGACTTGTTGAAAACCGGAACCACCTACGACTACCGGGTTCAGATTCTCCTTTCTAATGGTACGGAGCATATACTGAATGGACAGTTTCAAACGGCAGTATCTCCCCGGATTTTGAGCATTGAAGGTCTTGCAAATGTGCGGGATTTCGGCGGTTGGACGGGACTCGGGGGAAAGATCATTCGTCAAGGGGTGATGTATCGTGGATCGACGATGGATGGTCTGGAAAAACCGGCATTTAAGCTGACGGAAAAGGGCCTTGAACAAATGAAATCCATTCTGGGCGTTCGGGTGGATATGGATTTGCGTGGCGCCGGTGAGGACGCTTTGGGCGACGATGTTCCGCATATTTATATAGGTGCGTATCAATACAGCATCTGCTTCGAGGACCGCGGAAAGCAGGCAATCGCCCGGGTGTTTGCTCAGTTGGCCGATCCGAATAACTACCCCATGTATCTGCACTGCACCTACGGCGCAGACCGGACGGGCACCGTGTGCTATCTTTTGGGGGCGATTCTGGGCATGAGCGACCGGGATTTGCGCTTGGAATATGATTTATCCGCCCTGTATTACTGGTATATATGTACACCGGATATGGATGAATTTGTCTCAAAAATTGCTGAATATCCCGGAATTGACACGAAAGAAAAGGTGGAAAACTACCTGCTTTCTGCCGGTGTGACTATGGAACAGATTGAAAGCATTCGCGATATTTTCTTGGAGGATTGAAAAACCGTCCTATGGGGCATACTGGTTCCAAAGGAGGAATCTGTATGGTTAAAGGAATTTCCCGGCAGGTGATTGTGGTGCAGTCGCCGGAGCCCAAGCTGTTTGAGCAGGCGATTTTCATTTTGAGCGATGCGGCGGTGGATCAGGGCGTTACCGACGAGATGCTTCTGCGCCAGGCCCAGAAGCTCATTCGTGGCGGGATTGAATCCACGATTGTGGGAAAGCGTCGCTTTTTAGGACCTATGTGGGCCTGTGGCGGCGCAGTGGCGATCGGGATGGTTTGGTGGCTGACGGCACTGCTGTAATACCATGTGAAAGAGAGATAAATCATGAAGATTGGCAATATCGAAATTGAAAATCCCATTGCGCTGGGACCTATGGCTGGTGTGACGGACTGGGCATTCCGCACTGTTTGCGCCGAGTTGGGCGCTAATGTGACGGTGACGGAGATGGTTTCCAGCCGCGCGCTGGTGTATAAAGACAAGAAAAGTGCAGCCTTGCTTCGGAAAAATGAGGGCAGCATTTGCGGCGCGCAGATTTTTGGTAACGACCCGCAGATTATGGCCCAGGGTGCACAGCTGGCATTGGAGATCTCCGGTTGCGATTTTCTGGACATTAACATGGGCTGTCCCATGCCGAAAATCGCCAACTCCGGTGATGGCTGTGGTCTGATGCGGACACCGGAACTGGCAGGGGAAATCGTGAAGTCGGTGGTGGCTGCGGTGGATGTGCCGGTGACGGTGAAGTGCCGCCTGGGCTGGGACAAGGGCAGTATCAACGTGCTGGACTTTACCAAACGGATGGAGGACTGTGGCGCTGCCATGGTCAGCGTTCACGGCAGAACCCGAAGTATGCTCTATTCCGGTGTAGCGGACCATGATATGATTACTAAGGTCAAGCAGCAGCTTTCTATTCCGGTGATTGCCAACGGTGATATAGTAAACGGCGAAACCGCTGTCAAGTGTCTTAAGCGCACCGGCGCCGATGGTATTATGATTGGCCGGGCATCCTTCGGTGATCCCTGGGTGTTTGCTGATGCGGCTGCTGCCATGGCAGGGAAGGAAGGATTCCGGCGTCCGCCTCTACAGAATCGTGTGGCGGTGGCAGTGCGGCAGTTTGAACTGGCCCGGGAAGATAAGGGGGAGCATATTGCTTGCCTGGAGGCCCGGAAGCATTTTGCCTGGTACTTACGTGGTGTGAGCCACAGCAGCTATTACAAGGAGCAGATCAGCGCCATCAAAACCATGGAGGATGTGTATCGCATTGCCGAGGGAATCTGCCGGGATCTGCAATAATTTCCGCTTATATATTTTCTGCCGTTTCATACCCTAACCAAGAGGTGATGGGGATGAGACGGCGGATATTTATTTGGGTACTTGTGTTTTCGCTGGTAGCTATGCCGGTGAAGGCGGAGCCCATTCGATGGGTGGATTTTCAAATTCCCTATGAGTCGCTGAAATATGCCATGGAGGTGGATATTGCCACCTTTGACCAGGAGAAGCACATCAGTTGGATTGATGTCTTGGCGATAGCAGCTTGCAGAACCGGCGGAACTTGCAATCTGAAATCAGCGAAGCAGGCGGTGAAGGATCTGCAGGGGGAGCGGTCTGCCCGGGAGCTTATGGGCCAGAGCCGGTATTTTGATTACTATCATCAAGCTTACCAGGCGGTGCTTGGCGGCTTGCTGGGGAGTTTTGAACTTCAAGTGGATGGGCAGTGGCGGGCGCAATATGGGCTGAAGGCATACAGCCCCATTGCCGCCGGTTATGGATACAGCCATTGTGCGGACTTCGGAGCCAACCGATCCTTCGGCTTTGCCCGAAAGCATTTGGGTAACGACCTCATGGGCACGCTTGGAACCCCTATCGTAGCGGTGGAGGGGGGCGTGGTGGAGGCTATGGGCTGGAATCGTTACGGTGGGTGGCGCATCGGTATCCGCTCTTTTGATTCGAAACGCTACTACTATTATGCCCATTTGCAAAAGGATACCCCCTTCGCCAAGGGCTTGCAGGTGGGAGACATGGTCAGCGCCGGGGACTTGATTGGATTTATGGGTCGAACCGGGTATTCGGATAAGGAAAATGTCAACAATATCGAAACGGTGCATCTGCATTTTGGTATGGAGCTGGTGTTTGATGAAAGCCAGAAAGAATGCGATGCGGAAATTTGGATTGATGTATTTAATATTGTCCGACTGCTTTCTGCCCATCGATCCACCATCCAAAAGGGGCCGGAGGGGTGGAAACGGATGTACGCCTATCGTGATTTGGATACGCCGATTTTTCCGTCCGGGGAGGCCTGGGGTTGATTTTGTGGAAATGGTGTGATAAATTATAGCTAACAAAAAGAAAGGAGGATGTATATGGAGCAGACAGCGACTTTGCAGCAGCACCAGGGGGCTCTTCGGGTTTTGCTTGAGGAGTTTGACCGTATTTGCAGAAAATTGGAGATTCCCTACGTCCTCTTTGCAGGCACTATGCTGGGTGCGGTGCGGCACCAAGGTTTTATTCCCTGGGATGACGATTTGGATGTGATGATGCTCCGGGCCGATTATGACCGCTTTCTGCGGGAGGCTCCGGCGGTGTTGGATCAGGAAAAGTTTTATCTTCAGGGGGAATTTTCTGCTCATTGGCCAATGTTCTTTTCCAAGCTGCGGCTCAATGGCACCACCTGCCTGGAAAAATTCCACCCCCGGGACCCTGAGGTTCATCAGGGGGTGTACATAGATATCTTCCCCTGCGATAATGCCCGAAAGAGTGGTTTGGGACGTAAAATCCAGTTTGCCGCATCTAAGGTGGTGATTGCCAAATCCCTCCGAACAAGGGGCTACGATACGAATAGTTGGAAAAAGAAGCTGTTTATGGGGGCCTGCGCCCTGATGCCCCGGGGACTGTTCCTGGGGATTGCGAAAGGCGGCGCTAAGGATAGCCGGTTGGTCCACAGCTTTTTCGGCGGTGCCAGCGCTTATGGCAAGAATATCTATGAGCGGCGCTATTTCCTGGAGCGGACGGAGCTGCCCTTTGAAGGGCGGGGCTACCCGGTACCTTGTGCGTATGAGGAATTGCTGACCACACTTTATGGTGATTTCATGGAGATTCCGGCTCTGGATCAGCGGCAGGTAAAGCAGCATGCCATCTTGGTGGATTTGGAGCGCTCGTATGAGTATTATGCCCATTACCGGGATGATATGGTTTTCGATGTGCATACCCGCAGCATTCGATAACGTGAAAGACAGGCTTCGGCCTGTCTTTTTTGCGCATGGGGCA
Source organism: Faecousia sp. (assembly GCA_045119455.1). GTDB lineage: Bacteria > Bacillota > Clostridia > Oscillospirales > Oscillospiraceae > Faecousia. The sequence goes on along the minus strand of JBGVDR010000132.1, from coordinate 107,814 downwards.
GGGGAAAATTCATTGACATACCGGGCGGATGATGGTATCATTACTATGTGTGAATATACCTAAAGGAGCACGAGTTTATGGACATTCCGGTCAGAAGACGCAGAAAGAAAACGGATCCCAAGCTGTATATATTGATTGGCATCTGTAGTGTGCTGCTTGTGGTGCTGATTATTGTGGCGATTTGCCGCACGGCCAACCAGGGCGGAGATCAGGGCGGTCGCCCCAGCGGAAATGAAGCTTTGCCTGCGTTGGAGATTACCGAAATTAATGATCGTGAGGAACCCGTTATCATCCACACATCTTATGCGGATTTGGAGTTCCCCTTTGCTTTTTCCGACTTGTTCCATGTACGGGCCGTAGACGGAAAGGATATTAAGACGCTGGAGTTTTACACCATTTTGGATGGTGCGGAATACGGCTTGTTTGATGTGATTTTCGGCGGTACCGAGGGGATTCGCCTGGGCGATTTGAAGGTGCCTGGTCAGAGTACCACGCTACCTGTGTTTGCTGTGGTTCATGAGGCCGGACAGACTCTCAGCGGACCGCAGATGACCACCTATCTGGCGGTTCGGGACTGTTTTAATGATGTGGTCGTTTCGCTGGATAAGAACGAGGGATATACCCCTCTGCGGTAAGCTTGGAAGAAGGTAAGGAGGTGTGCCACAATGGTAATCTTTTGGGCAACGAAGCTGCGGGGATTCCTGCGGCATATTTCTGAGGTGGATTCGGATGTCCGGTTTGTGGGTCGGGACAATTACTATGAAATCAGTGGCTTTAAGAAAAATCTGAAAAGCAAGCTGATTCGATCCCGGCTGCTGGATTTGCCCGGTGTGTTTCAAGTGCTGAAGGCCCAGGATAAGCAGTGCGACGGCTATGGCTCATTTAACCGCTTTCTGGATGCGGATAAGCCCTATTTTATTTATTTGGAGAATCCCACGGCGCTGTATCATTATGCTTTGGGGCGGGTTCACCGGGGTGCGGGCAGAAGGAAGTTTGAAGCGTGCCTGAATGATCCCAATCTTCGGGCTATCGTTTGCATGTCCGAGGCTTGCCGGTCTACCTTTGAGCGAATCAATATGCCGGTGCCGGCTCATGTGGATTTGCGTACCATTTATCCGCTGGTGCCGAAGAATAACCGCATTGATGAGGAAGGTATCCGTCAGAAGAGTCATGCCGAGGTACTGGAGTGCCTGTACTGCGTTCAGGGCAAGAGCTTTTATACCAAAGGCGGGCGGGATGTACTGGAGGTGGTTACCCGCCTGCAGGACAGCGGCTGCTGCATTCATCTGACGGTGATTACCAATGTTGCCGCATTGCAGGAGGATACCCGCAAGCTGATTGAAAGCCGGGATGATATTACTCTGCACGATTTTACGCTGAGCTACGATGAGATGGAGCAGGTTTATGCCAAGACGGCGGTGCTGCTTCAGCCGTCTTCAGCGGACTCCTTTGGCCTGACGGTGCTTGAAGCCATGAAGGGCGGCTGTGCGGTGCTGGGTAGCAAGCTGTATGCCTTCCCCGAGATGGTTTATGAGCATGAAAACGGCATTTTGATTGACCCGATGTACTGGACCTTTACCCCGGATAATATGCCCAACCCCATTGCCTGGGGTTACCACAAGAAGGTGCGCCTGTGCAAAAAGCGCTCCCAGACCTATGTGGATGACATTGAACGGGCGCTTCGGACTATGTATGAGAACCGGGATATGGTCTTTGCTTTTGGTATGAAATCTCTTGAAATTGCCGATAGCAAATTCGGTGTGGAAACCATTTGCGGCCAATGGAAGGAAGTTTGGAACGAACTGGAGAGAACTGAAAATGAAGCTTGAAGTTCTACTGGCAACCATCGATCAAACCGATGATTCCGTGCTGGATGAAATGAAGGTCACCACAGACATTATTGTCTGCAACCAGAACAAGGATAAGTCCGGCTACAGGGTCTATACGAAAAACGGCTACCAGGTGCGCTGGTACGATTTCCAGGAGCGGGGCGTGGGCTTGAACCGCAACAATGCGCTGCTCCGGGCTACGGCGGATATTTGCCTGCTTTCCGATGATGATGTTCTTTTTGAGGATAACTATGCCCAGACGGTTTTGGACGCTTTCGAAAAGAATCCCAAGGCGGACGTTATTATCTTCAATACGTATCTGGATAACGGGGAAAAGCGCTCCCGAAATACCAAACCCCTTCGGATTCGCCGGCATAACTGCGGCAGATACGGCGCTTACCGCATCGCCTTCCGAAGAATGAGCGTTATCAAAAATGCCATTACCTTCAACCAACTCTTTGGCGGCGGCTGTATGTTTACGGCAGGTGAGGACGTGTTGTTCACCAAGGAATGCGTGGCGAAGGGACTGCGGGTAATTGCGGTGCCGGAGTGTATCTTGCGGCGTGTGGACCGCCGTCCATCTACCTGGTACTGCGGTCATAATCAGAAGTTTTACGAGGATTATGGTTCGGGGTACTATGCTAATTTTGGCCGGTTGGCCGGAATTGCCACCTTTTTGCAACTGATTCGGCGCAGAAAAAAGATGCTGGGGGATTACTCCTTCTGGCAGGCATGGAAGTATGCCCGAGTGGGAATTAAGAAGTATAAAAATATGAGATAATATGAAAAAAATCATTATTGTCAATAACAATATGGAAATTGGCGGAGTGCAGAAAAGCCTGTGCAACCTGCTGTGGGAGATTCATGACCGGTATGATGTGACGCTGTGCCTGTTCCGGGCGGCGGGGGCATATATGCAGGAGCTTCCGCAGGATGTGAAGGTTTTGGAATGTCCGGGCTTTTTTCGCTATTTGGGCACCAGCCAGAGCACCTGGATGGGAATGCACAAGCTGGTTCGTGGCGCACTGGCATCCACGGCGAAGGTCTTTGGTCGCAGTGCCGCTATGAAACTGGTCCTTGCCGGGGAGCGAACTCTGCCTGGGGAATACGATGTGGCGATTTCCTTTCTGCACAACGGCAGACGGTCCAATTTCTACGGCGGCGTACAGGAATTTGTGCTGCGTCGTGTGAATGCCAAGAAAAAGGTGGCATTTTTGCATTGCGACTACGGTCGCTGCGGTGCCAACGAGAAGCACAATAACCGGCTGTTGTCACGGTTTGACCAAATTGCTGCCTGTTCGGAGGGCTGTCGGGAATCGTTCGTGCAGGTTCTGCCGGAGTTGGCGAATCGGGCAGTAACAGTTCGTAATTGCCAACCCTATGACCAAATTCGGGCGATGGCCCAGGAGAATCCGGTGATTTATCCCGCCGGGCAGGTCAATATTGTCATGGTATCCCGTCTGGCCCATGAAAAGGGCATTGAACGTGCCATGGAGGCAATGGCTGTGGTGGAGCGGGAGGGGCTGCGCCCCAAGCTGCACTTGGTGGGCGGTGGCGGAATGGAGTCCGCCCTTCGCCAACGGGCCCGGGAATTAGACCTGTGTGACAGGGTGGAATTTGCGGGGGAGCAGACCAACCCTTACCGGTATATGGTGGGAGCGGATTTGTTCCTGATGACTTCTTATCACGAGGCGGCGCCTATGGTTATTGACGAGGCGGCGGCTTTGAATTTGCCGGTGCTGACCACCCGGACAACCTCCAGCCATGAGATGGTCACCCAGCCCGGACGGGGGTGGGTTTGCGAGAATGACCAACAGGCTTTGAATCAGGCGCTGCTTGCGCTTTTAAGAGAGCCTGCACTTTTGAAAGAGAAAAAGAAAACGCTGGCGGAATGCCCGGTGGACAACCGTCTGGCAGTGGAACAGTTTATTTCATTAATTGAGGGATAATATGAGGCTGATTGCAAAGCGACTTGATGCTGAAAAACAAATTGAATATCCCGGTTTCGGCATTCTGGCTTGCATTGCGCTGCTGCTGATTGGACCCTTTGTGTCCAGATTGATTCCGTTGGCGGTATTTGGTGTGCTTGTGGCTCGTGTGATTATGTACGATGCCCGGGTATTTGCAAGGGATTACTGCCTGCTGATTCCGTTTTCCTCGCTTTTGGCTGCTCCCAGCGGTATGTCGCTGCTGATTTGGCTGTGCTTGGTGGCTATGGTGTGGTATTTCGTCCGGGGACAGATTAGCGCATCGGCTACGTTGGTGCTTTTACTGGTTCTGATGAATTACCTGATCTTCCGGATGCAGATGAACATCAATGACTTTGTGCTTTGCTTTGGGCACATGGCCATGGTGTACGTCATTATGAATGAGCTGGACGGCAACACCGCAAGGATTGCTCTGCGGGGCTTCCTGGGGGCGCTGTTAATCAGTTCGGTTTATGCCTTGCTTCTGCGTAATAATTACCGGCTGAATGCCCTGGTGGGTGCCGAGGGTGAGGCGATTATGGGCACCCAAATCTATCGCTTCAAGGGACTGTACAATGACCCCAACTTCTACATGACCCTGCTGGTGTTGGGACTGGCGATTCTGCTGAAGCTGAAGAACTGTGATATGATTCAGCTGCCGTTGTTTTTGCTTTACTTTGTTAGCTTTACTATTTTTGGCGCATTGACGTACAGTAAGACCTTCTTTTTGATGTTTATTGTGTTGTGCGGCATTACGGTGCTGTGGCAATTCTGGGACAGGAAGGTCTTTAAGGGCATCTTCTTTACGGTGGTAGCCGTTTGTGCGGCGCTGTATTTGATTTATTCGCCCAATTCGCCCTTTGCGGTGGTTATGGAGCGACTGACTACCTCCAAGGATCTCGATGTGGTGACCACCGGTCGGACTGATGTGTTTGCCATGTACTGGCGTGCCATCAGTGAGAACTGGGGTACTTTCCTGTTTGGTCACGGACTTGGTGCACAGGGACTGCGGAAAGATCCTCACAATCTGTATTTGGAAATTATGTATTACACCGGTTTTGTGGGGGTAGTGTTGTACCTGGCGTTGTGCGTTGCCATCTTTGCCAGAACCGCAAAGCAAATTAAGGACTTTCGGGAGCAGAGCTTGATTGCCAGATTCCTGGTGGTTTTCGTGATGATGGTGATGTATATTTCTCTGAATGGCATGTTCCTACCCTTGTTCCACTCGGAATTTTTCCTGGTGATGCTGTCCACGATGATTGTAAAGAATACACAGGAGGATTCTCGGCAATGAGCATTTCAAGCGGAATATGGCGGCTCGCCCGGTGGATTAAGACCACTCCCGACCGTATGAAAAAAAGAGTGAAGCTCCGTAGCTTCAAAAAGTATGCACAGTACGGCCCCGGGCTGGAAATCAGCTCTGTCTCCGACTGTGTGGCAGATAAACCCGGATGCATTAAAATTGGCAAGAACAGCGTGATGCTGGGACGGCTGGAATCCCAGAGTGAGGGTAAAATCACCGTGGGTGACCATTGCTACTTTGCGTTTAAGAGCAAAATCGGAAGCGTGTGCTCCGTGACCATTGGTAACTGCGTTGGCATTTCCAGCTATGTTCACGTGTACGATAATAATACACATCCCACCTCCCGAGCGGTATGGCACGATTATTGTCAGCGCGGCTTCGAGGGCGACCACTGGAAGTGGAAGCATGCGGACTGCGCTCCGGTCGTCATTGGCAACGATGTGTGGATTGGCGAATTCGCCGCCGTTATGAAGGGTGTGACCATCGGCGATGGCGCTATTGTGGCGGCGCACGCTGTGGTTACCAAGGATGTTCCGCCTTACACCCTGGTGGCGGGCAATCCGGCCAGAGTGGTAAAGGAGCTTCCCCGTGAGTAAGAGAACGCTGCTGCGGGGCACCTCTGCAGATGCGGTGCTGCTGACGGTCATTAAGCTGGTTACTGTGGCGCTGAGCTTTGTGGTGACGAGACTGCTGTCGCAGTATCTGTCTGTTCTGGACTACGGCACCTATTCGCAGGTGCTGCTGATTGTGTCCACTATCACCTCGCTGACCATTTTGGGTATGGTGGATGGTGTTAATTTTTTCTTCTGCGGTCAGTCCGACGAGGAAAAGCGGAGCAGCTATGTGTCCACCATCTTCTGCCTGCAGTGCATCATCAGCGGCTTGACCGGTGCTATGGTGCTGGTACTGAAGCCTGTTATTAGCAACGGATTTGATAATCCGGATCTGGGGAAGCTGCTGATTTTTGCGGCGGTGATTCCTATGTTCCAGAATGTTCTGGCCATGATGCAGGTGCTGCTGGTGGCGGTGGGAAAGGCGAGAGTGCTGGCTGCCCGGAATCTGGTTGTTTCCATCGTTAAGCTGGCAGTGGTTGTGGTAGTTATCTCTCTGGTCAAAAATGTGGCGGTGATTCTGACCACCACGGCGCTGTTGGAGTTGGGGCAGATTCTGCTGTTTGGGCTGTTCCTGCGGGCCAACCATTGTCCTATTCGCCTGGGTAGTATTCGGCTGCGGTTGACGGGGGAAATCCTGAAATATTGCATCCCCATGGCGGTGTTCATTGCGCTGAATTCGCTGAACCGGGATTGCGACAAATATTTGATTTCCCTCTGGACGGACACCGAGACCCTGGCAGTGTATACCAACGCATCCAAGCCGCTACCCTTCGATTTGCTGATTGCGTCTTTTACCACAGTACTGATTCCCAAGCTGACCCGGCTGATTTCCGAGCGGGAATTCGACCGGGCGACTTCACTGTACCGGGCATTTTTGGAGCTGGCCTATGTCTCCACCGGCATTATGTGCTGTGCGGCTCTGGTGGTATCGCCCCAGTTAATCGAGCTGCTGTACTCTCACAAGTACATGAGCGGTTTGGGGATTTTTGCGGTGTACATTTTGGTGGACCTGGTTCGATTTACGAATATCACCTTGATTCTCAGCGTAGCGGGAAAAACGAAAAAGCTGATGTTCGTTGCTGCAGGAGCAATGGCCGGAAACGTAGCACTGAATGTGGTGCTGTTCCCTATGTTTGGCATCATCGGTCCGGCGGTGGCTACCCTGGTCACAACTTTTGTTACCGGTGTGCTGATTTTGTGCTTTGGCGCGAAGGAGCTGCACACGCGGCTGATTCGCCTGTTTGACTGGAAGTACTTTATACTGTTTGTGGCGGAAAGCCTGGCGGCATTTGCGTTGTTGTATCCGCTCCAGTGGTGGATGGCCCGGCAGGGGATTGGCTATCTTGTGATTCTGCTGGCGGTGGGTGGTCTGTACGCCGGGGGGATGCTTATGCTCAACGGCAAACGCTTCTTGCGTACCCTTAAGAACATTAACCGCATGAGTAAATGATTTCGAAGCCCTCGGCAAACTGCCGGGGGCGTTTTGTTTGGTTGTGTAAATATGTTCCATCTAGAAATTTGGGATTGAAATGCAGGCCGGAATATGATATTATACAATCGAGTTTCAATGGGGAAATAGACGCTATCATGCGTCTGACCTGGTGAGCGATTCCATGAGAAAAGGAGTGTTGAAGATGAGTAAGAATGTTCTTACTCGGTTGCTGGCTCTGTGTCTGGTTCTGATTCTGAGCCTCAACCTAATGGCACCGGTTCTGGCTGCGGACGACGAGCCCAGTGTGACGGATTATGAATCCTTCCTGGCAGAATTGAAGGTGCTGGAGCAATATGCGGATGATTTCGCAGTTGCAAACCCCAGCTATAAGGCCGGGGAACTGGTCCTGAATTTTATTCGTACCGGCGTTGAGCGATACAACGACGGTAACTGGGTAACCCTGGCAGGTCAGGAGGTTACACAGTTTACGACCTATGTTCAGAATCAGGATTTGATCAATGGCACCAATGTAATGGCGCTGAGAAATATCGTCATTGATAATTTCCGGCTGCCCAATGGCAACCTGGTTGACTTTGGTCATATGTTTGGAACGATGAATATCTCCTATCTCACCGCTGTGGCCACCGATGATTTGGCGGGCTGGGCCGGTGACCTGTGCGACCTGCTGCTGTATGCTTATTACTATGGCAATGTGCCCGCAGGCTCTGTCGAGGAGATGAGCGCCTATATTCTCGATAATTGCTTCGGCGTGAATGCGGACGATGCCTTCGGTATGGACGATTTCTACGGCGATATGGATGCCTATTATCTGATTCATCAGTGGCAGTCCAAGGGTGGCAGCCTGAGCAGCATCATGGAGTCCTATTTCACCTCTGGGCTGTCCGATGCTGACCGCGCCGCTTACTTCCTGAACAATCGGTTCAAGAATCTGAACAACCAGGAGGATGTGCGTAGCGCCATTCTGGGCTCCTACACCGCCAACACCGGTCTGAAGGTGCTGGAGTCTGACCGGGGCCTGTCCGGCCTGACTGATTTGCGGATGGCTTGCTGCTATGCCTTCGCCGACTACCTGTTTGAGCAGGCTGGCGACCGGCTGGAGGGCGGCTCTGGTGAGGAAGAGGAGGATTCTGATTACTACAAGATTTTCTCCAGCACCGAGTCCATTCTGGCACCTGGCATTACTCAGGTCATCAACTATGCCACCACCGCTGACAATAAGCAGATTGTCTACTACGTTGCCACTGTGGATGTGACCCGGGATGATGTGACCATCATGGCCAACTATAAGGACAACAATCCCGGCGGCGGCTGGGGCATGCAGCGGGTCGAAGATCAGGCCAATGCGCTGCTGAACAATTACAAGGGTACCAACGAGAACTTCAATGTAATCGTTGCTACCAATGCCGACGGCTACAATATGTCCACCGGTAAGCCCGGCGGTCTGCTGGTGATGGACGGCGTGGAGTGGCATCCTGTTGATGGAGATGGTTTCTTCGCCATTTTGAAAGACGGCTCTGCCATGATTGGAACCAAGGAAGAGTACGCTACATATAAGAATGAGATTAAGGAAGCTGTGGGCGCCTTTGGTGCCACCCTGGTTAAGGATGGCAAGATGGCGGTCAACAAGAATTCCAGCTACTACTCCAGTCGTGCCAGCCGTACCGCCATCGGCATCACCGCTGACGGCAAGGTGGTTATGATGGTTCTCGACGGTCGTCAGGAACCCTTCTCTGCCGGCGGCAGCATGGAGGAAATTGCTCAGATTATGCTGGATGCCGGTTGCGTCGAGGCGGTCAACCTGGATGGCGGCGGCTCTACTACTTACCTTTCTAAGCCCGAGGGCAGCGACAAGCTGCAGCTGGTCAACCGTCCTTCTGATGGTTATGCCCGTAGTGTTGCAACCTCTCTGGTTGCGGTTTCTACCGCCAAGTCCTCCAAGGAATTTGATCACGCCAACATTACCTCTGAGTTTGACTATCTGACCATCGGCACCAGCCTGGTTATGAAGGCGGAGGGCGTCAGCAATACCGGTAACTCTGCTGCGCTACCTGAGGGTTACCAGTGGGCGGTTTCCGATGATGCCGTTGGCACCATTACTCCCGACGGCGTGTTCACGGCTGTGGACAATGGTACTGTCGAGGTTCAGCTTGTGGTCGACGGCACGGTGGTTGGCTCCAAGGTTCTGAACGTTGTCATTCCCGATACGCTCAGCTTCACGCAGACCAGCATGAACATTATTTACGGCGTTCCTGCGTTGCTGCCGTTGCAGGCATCCTACAACGGCAACCTGGTTGCCATTAATAGCGATGACGTTTATGCAACCAGCATGGAGTATGAAGAGGGTATTTTGATTGATGGGTTTTACATCATTGCAGATGAAAGCATCGGTATTCGAAACTCTGAAATCGGCGCTATCCTTAACTACAATGAGGATGCTGTCTGCTTCATGAAGGTTTCCGTGTACCGGGCGGACGAGGCATTCTTTGACTTCGATAATGCAACCGCCGGTAACCGGACTCTGGCTTGGTTGCGTGAAGTCAACAATGCTGAGAGCGCCGATGATATGCTTTATCATATCGTGGATACCAAGGAGGATATGGGTGTTTCCTATTCCTTCGCCCTGGATATGACCCAGATTGAAATCCCTGCTCAGCTGGCGGATTTGACCTATATGCTGCCCGGTGCGGACACGAATGCGACTGCGTGGTCCTTCCTGCTGTATCTGGCGGAGCGCGTCAGCGTTCTGACTGAGGTTCGCATCAGCGCACAGCTTGATGCAAATGTGGAGGTTGATATCTCCAATCTGAAGGTCTCCAATGATTACTTCTATCTGAAGGATGCCAATCTGGATGACAACAACATGCTGACGGTCGTGTTTGGTTGGGTGGATCAGACCACAGCAATTGATGCGGCAACGGCTAATCCCATCTGCATCCTCAGTGGCATTGACCTGAAGCCTAAGGATGGCGCATCCTGGGATGACGCAGACCAGCTGATTATTAAGAATAGCGGCTCGGTCAGCTACGACATTTACCTGCGGGCCAATGCTCTGTACAGCTTTGCCAAGGACGTGAATAATCAGAAGCAGTACGGCCTGTATCCCTTCGAGAACAAGGATGTCATCATTGGTGGCGCCACCGAGAAGGGTGCCCACTTCGGTTCTGTCTATGCCGACTTCGAGGATACCTTCGTTCTGGACCGTACTAACCGCCAGGGCTGGTATGAGATTGACAACCAGTTGTTCTACTATGTTGACAACGAGCCTGTGACCGGCCTGCAATACCTGCCCAGCGTGGACGATGGTGTTGGCAAGCTGTATTATCAGTTTGATGCCAACGGCGTTTGCGTCGGCACTTACACCGGCCTGATTCACGAGGATGGTAAGGTTATGTACGCCATGCAGGGCAAGCTGCAAATCGGCTGGCAGTCCATCATGGAAGAGGATGGTCAGAGCTACTTCTACTACTTCCACCCTTATGACCATGCTGCTGTCGGCGCAGGCGAGGGCTGGATTGATGTGGAAGGCTACCAGTACCTGTTCAAGGATTACAAGTGTACCCTGGGGCAGATTGTTGCCACTTCCGGCGGTCTGAAGTATCGCTTTGCCGGTCTGTGGCAGCGGAACCAGTGGATTGAAATTGATGGCAAGGCCTACTTCATCGCAAGAGACTACTACATCACCACCGGTAACAAGGGCGGAAGCTTCAAGTGGATTCGTACCTTCTCCGGTGAGACCGAGGGTTATCACCTGATTGACGAGAATGGTGTTTGGATGCGGGACTTCACTGGCATCTTCCACATCGGCGAGGACAGCTATTATGTGGAAAACGGCATCCGCATTCAGGAGCCTGGTTTGATGTTCATTGACGGCTACTATTATTACTTTGCCGCTAATGCCAAGGCGGTCAAGAACCGCACCTACTGGCCCACCAAGACCAATGGTCTGCTGCCTGTGGGTCCGTATAAGTTCGATGAGCAGGGTAGAATCACCAATCCTCCCTCCAGCGAACCCGATATCCCCGATACGCCCGATACGCCTGTGACCCCTGTCAAGGATGGTTTGGTTCAGGAGAACGGTGGCTACTTCTACTATAAGAATGGCGTGCTGCAGTATTGTGCCGGTCTGATTATCATTGACGGCGACTATTACTACATCCGTTCCAACGGTCAGGCGGCTGTTGGTAACTACTGGATTACCAACCATAACGGCTTGAAGCCCCAGGGACAGTACACCTTCGGTGCTGACGGTAAGCTGGTGGTCGACGGCGGTTCCCAGGAGCCGGATATTCCCGATACCCCCGATGTTCCCGAGGTTAAGGACGGCCTGGTCAATGAGAACGGTGTCATTTACTATTATGTTAACGGCACCCGCGGCTACTGTGCCGGCCTGGTTCTTATCGACGGTGCCTACTACTACATCAGAACCAATGCTCAGGTTGCGGTCGGTGAGTACTGGATTACCAACACCAATGGCTACATGAACCAGGGTAAGTACTACTTCGATGCCGAGGGCAAGATGGTGAATGCTCCTTCTGTGGAGCCCGACCAGCCCGAGAATCCTGAGGTGAAGGACGGCATTGTGGCTGAGAACGGCGGTCTGTACTTCTATCAGAACGGCAAGCTGGCCAACTGCGCTGGTTTGGTGAAGCTGGTGGATGAACAGGGAAACACCTTCTACATTTACGTCCGCACCAGTGGCAAGCTGGCCACTGGCAAGTATTGGCCCACCAATACCAATGACCTGCTGCCCATCCGGGAGTACGACTTCGGCACTGACGGCAGACTGTATCTGTAAATCTTATCTCCGCCCTGCGGTGCAAACCGCAGGGCAGGGAAGCAACCTCCGTTTGATGTCGATTCTTCGGCTTCGAATAAATACCTCTTTACTACATAAATCCATTTGAAAGGAAGATGAATATGAAAATTTCATCGAAGCGTTTGCTGGCATTTGTGCTGGCCTTCGTGCTGGTGCTTTCCCTGTTCCCGGTTACGCAGCCCATGCATGTCCATGCCGCAACCGCACTGACCACCAGCGTAGAAGGCTTGACCGCTTCGTGGGAGTACACAGCCACTAATAAAAACGGTAGTTGCGTTGCTTCCGGTAATGCGATTACAGTTACAGCCACAGGCGGCATGCTGAATAGAACGACTATTAAGCTGACCCTGACCAATAGCTTGAGTGAGGAAGCAACGCTGAAATTTACTTACAGCAAAAGCGGTGGCACCCTCTCCGGCGCGGTTTCTTCTACTTCCGGTACCTACGAAACGGTACTGGCTAGTGGTGCCTCTGTCACTGTATCCTTCCAGTCTGGCAGATCTCAGACGAACACTCTGAGCATTACCGAAATTTCGCTAATCAGCGCCTCTGCTGCTGACCCGAATCTGACCTTTATGGCTCCTGTAAATGGTAGCTATACCATCAACGGGGCCGCTGTGACCGCAGAAACCAAGATGACGGTTTCCGCCGGTTCTGACCTGGCTCTGGTGGCTACCCCGGCCTCTGGCTATCAGTTCTACGGTTGGAAGAATGAGAAGGGTGTCTTTGTTTCCCAGAATGCCAACTATACCTTGACTGCTGCGGTGGATACTACCATCACCCCTGTGTTCATTTCCAGCTCCGTTGCGCTGTTCGGCGTCGGCGCTATGAAGTATGACAACCTGTCCGATGCTGCAGCGGCTGCTGTTGCAGGTACAAATAAGGTTATCGTTCTGTTGAATAACGGCACTGTTTCCGGAAATCACACCATTCCTGCCGGCGTTACTTTGCTGATTCCTTATAATGATGATAACACCCGGCATGGTGCCAACGCCAGCTGCACCAGCTACAGCTCTTACTTTAACGGTGACGGCAATATTGCCTGGGTTAAGCCCACTGCCTATCGCACCCTGACTCTGGCTTCCGATGCCTCTATTACTGTCAACGGTAACATTGAGGTTGGCGGTCGTCATGCAGCAGCCGGCGGCAAGAGCGGCATGTACGGCGGCAGCCCCACGGAAAAGCTGGGCTTTGTGAACATGCTTTCCGGCTCTCACATCGAGCTGAACTCCGGCGCAAATCTGTACTGCTGGGGCTACATCTACGGCGAGGGCACCATCACCGCTAAGAACGGTGCCAGCATCTACGAGAACTTCCAGATTATGGACTTCCGTGGTGGTTCCGTCACTTCTCAGCTGGCTTCTGAGTTCCTGGTGTTCCCTCTGAGCCAGTACTACGTTCAGAACATCGAGGTCGCCACCCGTTATGAGTACGGCTCCACCGAGTATATTGCTACCTCTATCTTCATGTCCAATATGTGCCACAGCGCTACCGTCAAGTTCATCGGCGCCGGCGCAATGTTCCAGCCTACTCCCGGTTCTTATTTCATCAAAGATTATAACCCTGCCACAGATATGCTGGAAATGCATGCCTATGGTGATAGCGTTATGGCCTCTATGAACCTGGAGCTGGGCGGTACAGCTATTGACTCCAGCACTTTCGTGTTGCCTATCACCAATAACATTAGCATCAATCTGCATTCCGGTACCACCACCCTGAAGCAGAACATGATGCTTCTGCCTGGCTCCAGCCTGACCATTGGCAAGGATGCTACCTTGAATCTTGCTTTCACTGAGGAAACCAGCGATGTTGTGACTGCTGGTGGTCATGTGCTCCAGGTTTTCGACAGTGAGAACTGGTTGAAGGCATTGAATATGGACACTCTGGAAACTGTCACCGGTATGAACTTCGTTCATCCCGCCAGACAGTTCCGTCCTCTGGCCTATACCTGCACCTCCCGCAAGACCCGTACTGTTGCGGATTTGACGGACGTTACCATTGATATCAACGGTAAGATTATTGCTGATGGCTTTATTTACAGTACTGTCACCTGGGCTGATGCTCCCAATGAGGATCTCACCATCGTCAGCGGTGGCGCCAATATCATTTCCTCTGAGAAGACCGGTATGCTGGTGATGAATAACGGTGCCGGTCAGGATATGCTCGGCTATATGTTCGACCAGGGTAAGGCTTCTTACTATTTCATTCCTCTGGCATCTGTTCAGCTGAAGAACGGTGACGGCACTTTGCTGGATACCACCGGCGCGGAGCCCGGCGCAACCTTCAACTACTGCGCAACTCATAATAAGTGGGTTAAGCAGGTCAATGTTTCCTTCAATGCCAATGGCGGCAACGGCAGCATGGATGACCTGGTTCTCGAGCTGCCCTGCTGCGAAAAGCTGAACTCCAACCTCTTCACCAAGAACAACGCTACCTTCGGCGCATGGAACACGGCTGCTGACGGCACTGGTGTGGCCTATGCCGATGGCATTGTGACCAACGCTACCGAGGATTTGGTTCTGTTCGCTCAGTGGAACGAGATTAAGACCACCTACGAGGTTACCTGGATTGTCGACGGCGTTGTTAACACCGTTGAGGTCAACCAGGGCGAGATTCCCATTTACAACGGCGGCGCGAATCCCTTCAAGCCTGCTGATGGTTGCACCGTTTACACCTTCACCGGTTGGCAGGATGCTGCCGGTAACACCTACGCTGCAGGCGTGTCGCTTCCTGTGGGAGAGAACACCTATATTGCACTGTTTGCATCCAATACCATCCACAGCTATGATTACGATTGCTCCAAGAATTGTAAGGTCTGCGGTGTAGAGACCCGCCCCGAGGCGAAGTGTGTTTCCAATGCTGCTTACGCCTGCGTAGACGGCAACTGCGTCTACTGTGGTGAGAATGTTCCCGCAACCGCTGGTCACAATTGGGAAGCCCCCGATTGCGAGAACGACGGTTACTGCCTGGATTGCGGCGCTGCCGGCGAAAGGGCTACCGATCACGGTGCGAATGGATATACCTACCAGAGCAATTATGAAAATGCTCATACTGTCTTCTGCGCGGATTGCTGTGAGCCCGTGGGTATTGCCCGCTGCGAGTTTGATGAGAATCATGAGTGCGTAAAATGCCATGCAATTGAGCGCATGATTGTTACTTTCCTGCACGATGGTTTGCTCTGGACGGAAACCTACGTGGAATACAATACTAAACTGGGCATTGCCGGCATGCCGGTACCTGACGCACCCGTTGGTCATCAGTTTGGCGGCTGGTACACCGCTGATGGTGTGAAGGTGGTCCATGGTATGACCATTACTGAGGATGTTGTGGCTCGCTCCACCTTTAAACCTATCACCTGGACACTGACTGTGGCGCTGCCCAACGGTGACGCTGTAGAACTGGATGCTCCTTATGGTGCGAAACTGCTTGAGATTCTGAATCGAGCCGTTGAAGAAGATTTGATTCCTGCTGCGGGTCAGTTCATCCGCGCTAACAACGAATATGTAAATGGTGAGTATTACATTTCTGGCAGTTACATCTTTGGTGACTATACCACTTTCGTCGATGAAAACAGCCTTATGCCCAACGCAAATTGTTTGCTCATTATGTCCCATGAGTTTTCTGGGTGGAGTATGGTGGATACCGACGGTGATTTCGTTTATGACTCTTGGCAGTATTGCGATCCCGATAACGGCATGGTAGGAGAGGGCTGGCACTACATCGAAGAGGATTACGACGATGAGCCCGGTGGTGCTTGGTACTTCTTTGAGCACAAGGGCTGGTCTGATGTCCGCGTTGAGGGCATCAGCCGCGTGCCTTATCCCACCGAGCCTATTAATGGTATCACCTACGGTCCGAACCCCGATGACCTGGCCTACGCTCAGGCCAACGGTCTTGCGTTTATCGATGCGGAAACCTCCCTGTTCGTCTTTGGTGAGGATGGCAAGTTCCAGCAGTTCACCGGCGCTATCCGCAACGAGGACAACTCCGTGGTCCTGCACTATGCTATCAATGGTCAGCTGCCCTGGCACATCGGTTTGGTTCAGGTCGGCTCCCATGTCTACTACTTCGTCGGTGAGAATGTTAAGGCAGTTGGCGATGTTTATGTCACCAGATTCTACAATGTATCCGGCGCTGTCATGGGCGGCATCTACACCTTCGGGGCGGATGGCAACCTGTGCAGATACGATGGCATCACCGAGGTCAACGGCGTTCTGCGCTACTACGAGCATTTCCGTCTGATGGCCGGCAATGGTCTGACCAAGGTGGGGGATGAGTTCATCTACGTCCGCTCCAACGGCGAACTGGTGGTGAACGCTAAGTATTATGTTCCCGCCAACGACCTGGGCATCGTCCCCGGCGAGTATGCCTTCGATGAAAATGGCTACATGGTAAACCCTGTTTCTACTGACAAGGATGGCATCTACTTCGAGAATGGCGCTTGGTACTACTATGAGAACGGCGTTATCGGCTACAACAAGGGCCTGGTTAACACCCTGAAGAATTGGTACGATGCTGACGGCAATGCTTTTTGGGGCGAGGGCGGTATCATCTATGTCCGTTCCAATGGTCAGCTGGCTACCGGCAAGTACTACGTCACCAATCTGTCTAACTACGATCAGACGATTGCTGTGGCAGTCGGCGCTCCTCTGCAGTTCAACGAGTACGGCTTGATGGGCAGTGTCAAGAATGGCATTGTGGACGGCTACTACTACGAGAACAACCAGATTGTTTACTCTGCTGGTCTGATTCAGATTGACGGCAACTACTACTATGTCCGTTCCAACGGTCAGGTTGTTATGGGCCGCGACTACTGGATTTCCAACGCCAACGATACCGGCATCAAGCTGGGCTGCTACACCTTCGACGAGAACGGCGTCATGCAGATTCCTGAAACCTATGGCTTCACCGGTATTAAAAATGGCTACTACTACATCGACGGCTCTGTTGCCTACGGTGCAGGTGTGGTCAAGCTGGACGACGGCACCTACATCTATGTCCGTTCCAACGGTCAGCTGGCTGTGGGCAAGTATTGGCCCACCACCCTCAACGGCTATCTGCCCGCCGGTGAGTACGACTTCGGCGAGGATGGTATCCTGACTGTCGAATAAGCGATAATCTTAGACCGCCATCGAGCAATCGATGGCGGTCTTTTCATAAAAAATTCATCATTGTCAAAATGAACAAAATGTAAATAGAAATTATGTTAAAAACGGAGAAAGGGGAGAGGGGGCTTTCTGGCACATTGACTTTACTGGGTAGAAGTGGTATAGTTTATACAGCGACAAAATAATAGGAGGTAAATACTATGAAAAAACTGTTCGCTATCGCTATGGTTCTGATGCTCTGCATCGGCGCCCTGTCCGTCTGCTCTTTCGCTGCCCCCACTGGCCTGGATAGCCTGGCTATTGTTGGCACCGGCATCCCCGGTGTTAGCGAGTGGACTCCTTCCGATCCCGCTGGCGACATGACCGAGGTCGAGGAGAACATCTATGAGATCGTTCTGGATGTTACTGCTGGCACCACCTTCAAGTTCAAGGTTGCTGGTAACGACAAGTGGGATGACGCTTTCAACTTCGGCTCCGCTACCATCGTTCTGGGCGAGACTGCTGACCTGACCTGCAGCGGCGGCTCCAGCGACATGACCGTCAACGTTGAGAACGACGGCAAGCTGAAGATCACTGTCGACATGAACGGCTTTGTTGTTGGCGGCGCTGCTACCATCAAGGTTGAGGAAGTTGTCGAGCAGCCCCCCGTTGTTGAGCCCCCCGTTGGAGGCGGCGAGGACATCCCCACCACCGGCGACATGGGCCTGACTGCTGTTGCTGTTGCCCTGTTTGCTGCTACCGCTGGCCTGGTTGTCACCCTGACCAAGAAGGAAGACTAATTCCTGACCCCTCTACTTAAAAACTGCCCCACTTCGGTGGGGCAGTTCTTTTTTTGGAAAATATTTTATCTGACAAGGAAAAATACTTGACAAAGCAGGGAATATGGTGTAATATATGGCAGGTGTTAAGTGAAATTACTTAACAGGAGGATTTCGATGGACGCGCTGGAAATGACATTACTGTACGATTTTTACGGTGAACTTCTTACGGAACGCCAGCGAATGTGCTTCGATTTGTATTATAATCAGGATCTTTCTCTGGCTGAGATTGCGCAGGATTTACAAGTGAGCCGGCAGGGCGTATACGACAATCTGAGTCGTGCCGAAGCTACCCTTCGCAATATGGAGGAGAAAACCGGATGTGTCCGCAGAAGTTTTGCCAACCGCAGAGCTCTGCGTGCGATTTGCCAAGCTGCTGACAAGCTGCTTATGAATCCTGATTCGTCCGTTCGTGTGTTGGCGCAGGAGATTCTCTCTGCTGCCAATGGACTGGAGGAGTAAATTATGGCATTTGAAGGCTTAACTGAAAAGATTTCTGCGACCTTCAGAAAGCTCCGTGGCAAGGGCCGCTTGAAAGAGTCCGATGTGAAGGAGGCTATGCGCGAAATTCGCATGGCGCTGCTGGAAGCGGACGTGAGCTACAAGGTCGTTAAGGATTTTGTTAAATCCGTCACCGAACGCTGCATTGGTGCGGATGTGCTGGAGTCTTTGACTCCGTCCCAGATGATTGTTAAAATCGTCGATGAAGAGCTGACCCGTCTGATGGGCAGCGATACCAAACATATCACTATCAATCCTAATGGCCCCACAGTTGTGATGTTGGTGGGTCTTCAGGGTGCTGGTAAGACTACCAACGGCTCCAAGCTGGCTGGTTTAATGAAGCGTCAGGGCAAGAATCCGCTGCTGGTTGCTTGCGATATTTACCGCCCCGCCGCCATTACCCAGCTGAAGGTCTGCGGTGAGAAGCTGGGTATCCCGGTCTTTGACCGTGGCACTCAGAACCCGGTTGAAACTGCGAAAGAGGCAGTCCTCTATGCCCGTCAGCACGGTCATGACATGGTGTTCCTGGACACCGCCGGCCGTTTGCATATTGATGAAGCGCTGATGGACGAGTTGAAAAATATCAAAGCTACGGTATCGCCCAATGAAATCATGCTGGTTGTGGATGCTATGACCGGTCAAGATGCGGTGAATGCCGCCCAGAGCTTCAACGAGTGGCTGGATATCGACTCTGTTATGCTGTCCAAGCTGGACGGCGATGCCCGTGGCGGTGCGGCTCTGTCAGTCCGTGCCATTACCGGTAAGCCCATCAAGTTTGCTGGTATGGGCGAAAAGTTGGAGGATATTGAGCCCTTCCATCCCGACCGGATGGCTAGCCGAATCCTTGGCATGGGCGATGTACTGACTCTGATTGAGAAGGCTGAAAAGGCATTCGATGCTAAGAAGGCCGCCGAGATGGAGGAGAAGCTCAAATCCAACCGATTTACCCTGCAGGATTACTACGACCAGCTTGTGCAGCTGAAGTCCATGGGCTCCATGGAGCAGATTCTGTCCCAGTTGCCTGGCGGCGGAAATCTGAAAAATGTGAAGATGGATGAGAACGCCATGGTTCGCACCGAGGCCATCATCCTTTCTATGACTCCCAAGGAGCGGGAAAACCCCAGCATCATCGGCGCCAGCCGCAAGAAGCGGATTGCGCTGGGTGCGGGCGTGAAGGTGGAGGATGTGAACAAGCTGCTCAAGTCCTTCGAGCAGATGCGTACACTGATTCGCCAGTTCTCCGGCCCCGGCGCCGGCAAGAAGCTCAAGCGCATGAAGGGCTTGGGCGGCATGGGCGGATTTCCCGGCATGTAATTTGGTTCGCTGAAAGCAGATTATGGCTTTGCGATATATAAAATTGATATCATTTATGGAGGTGAATTCCCATGGTTAAGATCAGACTGAGAAGAATGGGTGCTAAGAAGGCTCCTTACTACCGTATCGTTGTTGCTGACTCCCGTTCCCCCCGTGACGGCCGCTGCATCGAGGAGATTGGCACTTACAATCCCCTGACCGAGCCCGCTGCCATCACTGTTGATGTCGAGAAGGCTCAGACTTGGATCAAGAACGGCGCTCAGCCCACCGACACCGTTCGTAACCTGCTGAAGAAGGCTGGCGTTCTGTAAGAGCCCTAAAGGAGTTATCGAAATGAAAGAACTTTTGCTGTATATGGCAAAGAACCTGGTCGATAACCCCGACGCCGTCACGGTCACTGAAATCGAGGACGAAGACGGCAAGGTGTTGGAACTCCGTGTTGCCGAGGGCGACATGGGTAAGGTCATCGGCCGCCAGGGCCGGATCGCCAAGGAGATTCGTACCATCGTAAAAACCGTTGCACAGCGCACCGGCGAGAGGGTCACGGTCGAAATCGTAGATTAACGGCTTATGCGTGACGCTTTAGCGTCACGCATTTTCCTTTTTAGAGGTGAAAACAATGGAAGCTATTTGGACAACGCTTTATGATGCGGCAAAATCGGTTCTGAACGAGCGGAAGGTATCCGATTACGTTCTGGCCGGTGGTGTCGGCGCGGCGATTTTGTCGGAAAGTGGCAGAATTTATACCGGCATTTGCGTGGATACTTGCTCTACTCTGGGTATTTGTGCCGAACGGAACGCTATTTTTAATATGCTCACAAACGGCGATGAGCGCATTTCCAAGGTGGTTGCTGTCATGGAAGATGGCTCCAGTGGCGCTCCTTGCGGTGCTTGCCGGGAGCTGATGGTCCAGCTAATGCCCGATGGATATCGCAATATTGAAATTCTAATGGATTATGAAACAGGAAGAATTACCACCCTGGGGGAATTGACTCCCGAATGGTGGATTTGATAAAAGGAGAAGACTATGAAGCTCCAGTTTGTTGAAGCAGGTGAGATTGTCACCACCCATGGCATCAAAGGTGAGGTTAAAGTTTTGTGCTGGCTGGATGACCCGGAGATGCTTTGTGAATTTGATCGTTGCCGCATCGGTGGAAAAGAATATACCATTGAACAGTGCCGGGTGCAGAAAACTTGCAACCTGGTGAAGCTCTCCGGAGTGGATACCATGGATTCGGCTCAGCTCATGCGGGGAAAAATCATTGAGTTGTACCGGGAGGATATCGATGATGAGGTTATTTTTGCCGCAGAGTTGATTGGTGTGGAGGTTTATTCTGATAATGCGCTGATTGGCAAGATTACCGACGTGCTGGATTATCCCGGCAACAGTGTCTATGTGGTTAAGGGCGAGCATGAATACATGATTCCTGCGGTGAATCAGTTTATTGTGTCCACGGATATGCAGGCGAACCACATGGATGTCAAGTTGATCGAGGGGATGCGTACCGATGAGAATTGATATTTTGACGCTGTTTCCCGAAACATTGGGTGATGTGCTGTCGGAAAGTATTCTGGGCCGCGCTCAAGAGCGGGGCTACATCAAAATCGACACTCATCAGATTCGGGACTACACCGCCAATAAGCAAAATCAGGTGGATGATTACCCCTATGGCGGTGGTCGCGGTGCTGTGATGACAGCAGATCCGCTGTACCGCTGCTGGGAGGCGGTGTGCGACGAGGCCGGTGGACCGGTGCATACCATCTATCTTTCCCCCTGCGGGCATACCTTCAAGCAGGCGGATGCCATCCGGTTGAGCAAGATGGATAATCTGATTTTGGTTTGTGGGCACTACGAGGGCATTGATCAGCGGTTTATCGATGAATGCGTGGATGAAGAAATCAGTCTGGGCGATTTTGTGCTGACCGGTGGTGAAATTGCCGCCATGGCAGTGACGGATGCGGTTTGCCGCATGGTACCCGGTGTGCTTGCGGATCCGGAATGTTTTGAGGATGAAAGTCATTTCAATGGCCTGCTGGAATATCCCCAGTATACCCGCCCGGCGGTGTGGCACAATCGTGCAATTCCAGAGATTCTGACCTCCGGAAACCACGAGAAGGTGCGCCAGTGGCGCAGAAAACAGGCGCTTCGTCGCACTCGGGAGCGGCGCCCTGATATGTACGAAAAGCTGGACCTTTCCTCCAAGCAGGATAAGAAGCTGCTGAAGGAAATGGAGGAAGAGGATGCTGGAAACCTTTAAGCAATGGATTTCCGAAAGCCGGAACATTGTGTTTTTTGGCGGTGCAGGTGTCAGCACAGAGTCGGGAATCCCGGATTTTCGGAGTGTGGATGGGCTGTATAGCCAGAAATTTGATTATCCCCCGGAAACCATTATCAGCCACAGCTTTTATGTGCGCAATCCGGAGTATTTCTTCCGATTTTATCGGGAAAAGATGCTTCCTCTGGGGTTTTTGCCCAATATTACCCATCATGTTGTGGCACGCTGGGAGCAGGAGGGCAAGCTTTCTGCGGTGATTACCCAGAACATTGACGGGCTCCACCAAAAGGCGGGTTCTGAAAAGGTTTTGGAGCTACACGGCTCGGTTCTGCGCAATTATTGCACCTGCTGCAGACAGTTCTATCCTGCTGAGTATGTGAAAAATGCTGCAAGTGTGCCCAGGTGCAGCTGCGGAGGTATCGTGAAGCCGGACGTGGTGCTCTATGAAGAGAGCTTGGATGGGAATGTTTTGGAGCAAAGCATTCGTGCCATTTCCCAGGCGGATATGCTGATTGTGGCAGGTACGAGCTTGATGGTTTATCCTGCGGCGGGCTTGATTCGTTATTATCAAGGTCAGCGGTTGGTACTTATTAATCGGGATGCAACTCCGTACGATGAACGCGCGAACTTGGTGTTTCATGATAGTTTGGGTAAAATCTTTGAAAAGCTATAAAGACAGGGCACCTGAAATTCAGGTGCCCTGCGTTTTATTTGGGTGATTTTTGGTTGGGGCGAACGTGCCACAGGCGGAAGATGGTGGACACCAGCAGGATGGCCACAGCCATGACACCGGCTTCAGCGGCAGT
The DNA here is from genome assembly GCA_045119455.1 of Faecousia sp. Taxonomy (GTDB): domain Bacteria; phylum Bacillota; class Clostridia; order Oscillospirales; family Oscillospiraceae; genus Faecousia. Next base: position 85,009 of record JBGVDR010000132.1, on the reverse strand, counting down.
TTGCATACCCTTGTGCAGGAACATATTCATGTCGCCCTCTACTGCATAGCGCATGGTGTAATAAATACCGGCGCCGGGGAGCAAGGGGAAAATTGCAACCACAAGGTAAATCAATGCGGGGCATTTGCGAATCCGGGCCATGGTTTCTGCATAGATTGAGGCGGCGATGGTGGCAAAGAAAAATGCAATCAAAATCCGATAGCCTGCTTCCATGCACAAGCAATACACCAGCCAGGTCAGTCCGCCACCGAGAGTACACAGGAAGGCGCCCTTGCCGTGGATGTTGTAGAACAGGGCAAAGCCCAGACATCCGGCTAAACAGCCCAGACAGCTGATAATTAGCCCGTAATCTACGGAAGGCTCGCTGGTGGGATCAAACCAGATGGTGGACGCTGTTTTCCAAGCGATGGCGGTGCCAAGGGCAATGGCTGCAGCAATTAACAGCACCTGCACGATGCGGTTGGTGCCGGAGTTGGTATCGCCGGAGATGATGTCACGCATGGCATTGGTGAACAGCAGACCGGGCACAAGAAGCATCAATGTGCCGATGGTAACGGCGTCGGCATTGTGCGCCAAGCCTGTAATGCGGAAGCAGTAAGCCGTCAGTGCCATAGCAAAGGATGCGGTGATGACTTGGAAGAAGGGGTTGACGTGAAGCCGGTCTGTAAATCGGTTAATCAGACCCACAATCAGGCCGCAGAAGCCGGAGCACATCGCATCGAAGAAGCAGCCACCGAAGATGATGCAAAAGCCAGCGGCACCAAGGAAGTGCCCAAGTAAATTAATCAGCAGACCATAGTGTCGGCAGGATTCATTAACCTGACTCAGTTGGGCGTGGGCCTCAGCGGGGGAGGGGCGCTGGGTGCATATGCTCCGACTCAGACCGGAATAGCGCTCCACCCGATCTAAGTCATTACCATGGTAACCGATTCGACGCATCCGGGTCATAAGGGTTCCCTCGGGAGTTTCGATACTGACGGTCAGACAGTTTGGAATGGCAAATACCTCGGATTGTACACCGTAGCTTTGCAGAACACGGCTGACGCTCTCCTCCACCCGGGAGGTTTCTGCACCGCTCATTGCAAGCTCATAGCCCAAATCCGTGGCTAAATCCAATAGGATGTTATAGTCCATAAAACGCCTCGAAATAATGTGATGATTTCAGTATAGCACAGCTTTCGGGAAATACAAGCAAAAAAACACCGCCGGTGAACCGGCGGTGTAGATCTCACTTACGAACGAACAGCACGCCAAGGGTGCCGGGGCCGCAGTGGCAGGAAACGGTACAGCCGGCAATGGTCTCGTAGACACGGTCAAAGTGGCCATATTGCTCCACAGCTTCCATAACGGCCTGGTAGCTCTCGTCAGACACCACAGTACGGGTGACAAATAGGGTGCCACGATCCACATCTTCACGTTCTGCCAGGCGATCCTTGACATAATTGGTCAGGCACTTGGTGTAGTTTCCACGGTACTTTTTCACCACGGACATCTTGCCGTCCTTGACCTCAATGCAGGGCTTCAGGTTCAGCAGATTGGCACCCAGTGCGGCAGTGGAGGAGCAACGTCCGCCCTTGACCATGTAGTCCAGGCGGTCCAGCACAAAACTGGATTCCACACGGCTGGAGAAGTCCCGAAGTTGGTCTGCCAGCTGGTCCAGGTCGGTAGCGTCCTTGGCGAGACGGACCGCCTCCAGGACCACCAGACCCTGACCGGTAGTCAGGTTCATGGAATCTACAACACGGATATTGGGGAAATCCTCGGCCGCCAGGCAGGCATTCTGGTAGCAGGAAGAGAAGCCGGAGCCTAGGCTAATGTGGATGATGCCATCGTAATCGGCGGCATACTTTTCGAAATACTCGGCATATTCGCCCATGTTGTTAGCGGTAGTGGTACACAGGGCGCCGCCGTTGGCAACATGCTCGAAAATCACATCGGGGGTAATGGTGATGCCGTCCTTGAACTGCTCGTTGTTCTTCACGACAGTCAGGGGGATGAGGGCAATATCGTTGGCTTCCACAATTTCTTTGGACAGGTCGCAGGTGCTATCGGAGAGGATTTTGATCTTCATACGATGGTTCCTTTCTGTTTGTCAATTCGTAGCTGTAATGGGGTCGATATCGACCATGAAGCAACTGGGCTCCACGGATTTGGAACGCAGGTAACCGCTGCCCCAGTCTCGCATGGCAACCAGCAGGGGCATCAGACTTTGACCCAGGTCAGTCAGAGAATACTCGACCTTGGGCGGTACCACCGGAAAAACCTCCCGATGGATTAGATAGTTGGACTCCAGCTCCCGAAGCTGCTGGGTAAGCATTTTCGGAGTGACGCCCTTGATTTGCTCCCGGAGTTGGCTGAAACGCAGCTTGCCCTCTGCCAGATGCCAGAGGATGAGCGCCTTGTATTTTCCGCCGATGAGTTCCAGCGTTGCTTCGACGGGACAATACTCGTTGTGCCGCATGGGTGCCTCCTTAGTATCAAAAAGGATAGTATGGCACAAATAAGTGCATACTTGCTTTTTTCTCACAAACCGGCTATGATAGTATCATAAAGATACTGTGATGTCAATCTGTTTTTGTTGGATTTGGGGGTGTTTTGCCGGAATGAAGCTGAAATTTGAAGTGACCGGAATGACCTGCGCCGCTTGCTCGGCTCGTGTGGAAAAGGTTACCGCCGGAGTTCCGGGGGTGGAGCAGGTGGAGGTCAATTTGCTGCGTGGCTCCATGGTCGTGCAAGTACAGGATGTGTCCGCACGAGCGCTGATTGAGGCAGCGGTACAAAAAGCCGGCTACGGTGCAACTTTGGCAGGAGAGAAAAAACAGGTATCTGTTCAAAAGGATACCACACTTCAACAAATGCGACGGAGAATTATTTGCTCTTTTGCGTTTTGGGTGGTGCTGATGTATTTCACCATGGGACATATGCTGGGTTTGCCTTTACCGGGGTGGTATCATGGATTGGAAAATGCCATGACTGCGGCGCTGCTGCAGCTATTGCTCACTTTACCGGTGATTTATCTAAACCGGAGCTATTATTCCAGGGGCTTGAAAGCACTGTGGCACCGTAGTCCCAATATGGATTCGCTGATTGCTGTGGGCTCCGGCGTGTCCCTGGTTTATGGTGTTGTGGTGCTGTTTTTGATGTCGGATGCAATGGGGCATGGGCGCTGGCATCAAGTGCAGGAGTATAGTAAAAATCTTTACTTTGAATCAGCCGCTATGATTTTGACTCTGGTAACCCTTGGAAAATTTCTGGAGACCCGGGCGAAAGGGCGCACAGGCGACGCCATTCGCAGGCTGATGAATCTGCGTCCTCAAACTGCTCAGATTCTCCGCAATGGGGAATTTGTTGAGGTTCCCCTGGAGGAGGTTCGGGTAGGGGACACAGTGGTTGTCCGCTCCGGTGGCAGCATCCCTGTGGATGGTGTGATTGTCAAAGGTCGCGGGGCTGTGGATATGAGCGCTTTGACCGGTGAAAGTCTGCCGGTGGAAAAGACTGTGGGTGATGCGGTAGCTGCGGCCACCATCAATACGGAAGGCTATCTGGAGCTTCGGGCTGAAAAGGTGGGCGAGGACACCACATTGTCCCAAATCATCCGAATGGTGGAGGAGGCGGGGGGGTCTAAAGCGCCCATTGCACGACTGGCGGACAAGATCGCCGGTATTTTCGTGCCTGTGGTTATGGGAATTGCGGCGGTGGTTTTTGCAGCCTGGATGATTGCTGGGGATAGTCTGGAAACAGCTCTGACATTTGGCATTTCTGTGCTTGTGATTTCCTGCCCCTGCGCATTGGGGCTTGCCACACCGGTGGCCATTATGGTGGGAACCGGTCGGGGTGCGGGAATGGGTGTGCTGTTTAAGAATGCCGCATCCCTGGAGGAATTGCATCGCATTGATACGGTTGTTTTGGATAAAACCGGTACGTTAACACAGGGAAAACCAAGTGTTACTGATATTATTTGCAACAATTCAAAAGAAAATGAACTGCTATCCGTTGCGGCAGCGCTGGAAGCGTCTTCGGAGCATCCCTTCGCCAAGGCCATTATGGAACGGATGAAGAACATTACTCATCCGACGGCAGAGGAATTCCAGACTTTGCCCGGTCTTGGCGTGACGGCGGTGATTGCCGGGCGGCGATATTATGGCGGCAACCGGCGGTTGATGGAGGAACAGAAGATTTCTGTACCGGAGCATCCCGAACTAGCACGACAGGGGAAAACGTTGTTGTATTTCGCTTCTCAGGAGGAATATCTGGGTGCTATTGCGGCGGCGGATGTACTGAAACCCGATTCTGCGGCAGCGGTGCAGTCCATGAAGCGAGCGGGGCTTGAGGTTGTGATGCTTACCGGTGACAATGCCCACACCGCCCAGGCAATCGCACAACAGGCCGGTGTGAATCAGGTGATTGCGGAGGTGCTGCCCGGTGACAAAGCCGGAGCGGTGAAGGGCCTACAAGCCAAGGGGCGCCGGGTTTTGATGGTTGGCGACGGCATCAACGATGCCCCTGCGCTGGTTACGGCAGATGTGGGCATGGCGATTGGAGCCGGAACGGATGTGGCGGTGGATGCAGCATCGGTGGTGCTGATGACGGGGTCACTGATTGGCGTCAGCCGGGCTTATGCGCTGAGCCGGGCCACGATGCGGAATATCAAGCAAAATCTGTTTTGGGCGTTTTTCTACAATGCGCTGTGTATTCCTGTTGCGGCGGGTGCGCTGTATCCGTGGCTGGGGTGGCAGCTTAGCCCCATGCTGGGTGCGGCTGCCATGAGCGTCAGCTCGGTTTTTGTGGTCAGCAATGCCCTTAGATTGAGATTTTTCAAAGACAAAAACCAACCTGTCTTGACACAATGTGAAGAAAATTGTAATATTTTAAAGGAGGAAGCACCTATGGAAAGAGTTATCTATGTTAACGGCATGATGTGCCCCCATTGCAAAGCAATGGTGGAAAAGGTCTGCAAGGCGGTGTCCGGAACAACGGATGCGGTGGTCGATTTGCAGGCGAAAAATGTCACCGTGTCCGGTAATGCGGATCTGGATGCGTTGAAAAAGGCCATCATTGACGCTGGCTACGAAGTTGTGTAAAAAGTACGAATAATTGGACATATCTACTTCTAATATATAGTCAAAGATAAGATTAGAAAGGTTGATGACTATGTATTCTATGAGATATGTGCATGGACACGTGCAAGTGTATGATCCCAATGGTAAGTTCCTGTTTTCCGCTGACAATGAGCGGGAAGCACGGATGGAGCTGGAGGAATATGAGGAATATTCGGCTTGATATCTGCTATGATGGTACCCGATATCGGGGCTGGCAACGCTTGCCCGGGGTGGACAACACCCTGCAGGGCAAGCTGGAACAGACACTTAGCAGAATATTGAATGAGAAAATTGAAATCAGCGGCAGTGGACGCACCGACGCCGGGGCGCACGCGCTTGGTCAGGTGGCGAATTTCCACTGCATAAGCAACATGCCGTGCGGGGAGATTTTGGATCAACTTCGCAGGTATTTGCCCGAGGATATCGGCATATATTCCTGTACAGAGGCGGCTCCCCGGTTTCACGCCCGGCTCAATGCCCGGATGAAAACCTACCGTTACCGCATCTGGAACAGCGATAAGCCCTGTGTATTCCACCGCCGATTTGTATCGGTTTTGCCCGAGAAATTGGACCTGGAATTGATGACTAGGGCCGCACAGACCCTGCTGGGTGAGCATGATTTTTCCGCCTTCTGCGCGGTGAAATCCAAAACCAAGTCTACAATCCGCCGGATGGACGCGATTGATATCCGCCGGGAAGGCGAGGAAGTGGTATTGGATTTCACCGGAAACGGATTTTTGTACAATATGGTGCGGATTATGGTTGGTACCTTGGTTGAGGTCGGGTTGCGTCAACGTCCGGTGCAATCGATTCCCCAACTGTTCGGTTCAAAGCGATCTGATGCCGGGATGCTGATGCCGGCCCAAGGGCTGTGCCTGATGGAGGTAAAATATTGAACATTCAGATTTTTGGAAAATCCAAGTGTTTTGATACGAAAAAAGCCGAGCGCTGGTTTAAGGAGCGCCGTATTAAATTTCAAAGCGTGGATTTGATGCGATTCGGACTTTCGAGCAAAGAGTTTGACAGCGTTCTGCGTGCTGTTGGTGGCATAGATAATTTGATTGACTGGGATAAGAAGACCGACGAGATTGCGCTTCTGCGGTATATGGAGGATAAACTAGCGAAGGAAGATCGGGTTTTTGACAATCCCGGTTTAATGAAAACACCGATTGTCCGCAACGGAAAGCAGGCCACCGTGGGCTTTTGCCCGGATATTTGGTCCACTTGGGAATAATTTACGAAAGCAGTCCCCGTTAGGGGGCTGCTTTTTTTGAGAAAAACAGGGGAATGAAAAGATTTTTCTTGCAAGGATCGGAATTTGGTGGTATGCTAGGGAGGTACTATGGGCGAATATCTGGATAAGCTCTATGCGCTTGTTTGGGGCATTCCCACGCTGGTGCTGATTTTAGGCATTGGCGCATATTTGTCGGTTCGAACCGGCTTTGCACAACTACGTCTGTTTCCGGCGGCTTGTCGGGCTTTCTGGAAAAAGCTCAGAGGGCACCGCTCCGGTTCTGAGGGGGTTACTCCTTTTCAGGCGCTGTGTACCGCTTTGGCGGCCACGGTGGGCACCGGGAATATTGCCGGTGTGGCAGGTGCGTTGGCCGTTGGCGGCCCTGGAGCAATCTTCTGGATGTGGATTTGTGCCTTGCTTGGCATGATGACCAAGCTTGCTGAAGCTGCCTTGTCGGTTCGCTACCGGGTGATGGAGGGCGGACAGGTGCTGGCTGGCCCCATGTATATCATTCGCCAGGGAATGGGCACAAGGTGGGCGTGGCTTGGTGCAACCTATAGCTTTTTTGGCATGGTTGCGGCTTTTGGAGTTGGTAATGCGACCCAAATCAATGCGGTCATTACCGGCTTTCACGATTGCATGGACGTCTTCGGTCTGCAAAGCTCCGGACGGTTGGACTTATTGGCTGTAGGAATTTTAAGCGTGATTGTGCTGGTTCTGCTTTTGGGCGGCGCCGGCAGAATCGGACGCATTACAGAAACCTTGGTGCCTTTTGCCGCTGTTGCTTACCTGATTTTGGGTGCGATTGTGCTGTTTCTACGAGCGGAGTACGTTCCTGCTGCTTTCTCGCAGATTGTGAAAGGGGCTTTATGCCCACGGGCAGTTACCGGTGGCTTGGTGGGCTCGACTTTTGTGTGCCTGCGAATTGGGGTATCCCGTGGGGTATTTACCAACGAAGCTGGCATGGGTACAGCAGGAATTGCTCACGGCAGCGCGGATGTGCGCCATCCAATCGACCAGGGGCTGATGGGCATCATGGAGGTGTTTTTGGACACCATCGTGATTTGTACCATAACGGCATTGGTGATTTTGTGCAGTGGTGTGCCGATTCCCTATGGCGGGGATGCGGACGCTGCGCTGACTTCTCTGGCTTTTTCCTCAGTGTTGGGAGACTGGGTGCGGGTGCTGATTGCGTTGTCACTGTGCCTGTTTGCTTTTGCGACAGTTTTGGGCTGGGGGCTCTATGGTGCTCGCTGTGCTCAGTATCTATTCGGCCCACGGGTGTGGAACAAAATCGCCTGGCTCCAGGCGGTGACGGTGATTTTAGGCGGAATCCTGAGTACCGGAATCGTGTGGCGCTTAGCGGAAATTATCAACGGTCTAATGGCCGTTCCCAATTTGATTGCTTTGGCGGTGCTCAGCCCTGAGCTATGCCGTCTTATCATAGATTATTATAGAAAAACCGGCAAATCGGCCGGTGGAGGTACATTATGCAAATTTCCATCAATGCAAACCGCTGCGAACCGTCCCCCATGCGAAAGTTCCACCCCTTCGCGGTGGCAGCCAAGAAGCAGGGAAAGAAAATCTACCACCTGAACATTGGTCAGCCTGACCTACCCACTCCTCAGGCTTACTATGATGCGGTGCGTGGTTTTAATGCATCCACCTTGGAGTATGAGGCTTCGCCCGGAATGCCGGTGCTGATTGAGGCGGTGCGTAATTATTATAAGGAACTGAATGTGAATCTGGATCCTCACGATATTCTGATTACTACCGGCGGTAGTGAGGCGTTGCTTCTGACCTGCCTGTCCATTTTGGATCCCTATACCGAGGTCATCATCCCTGAGCCTTATTATCCCAACTATACCACCTTCGTCCATGCGGCCGGTGGTGTTATCCGTGCTCTGCCCACCAACCCCTGGGAGGGCTACCGCTATGCCAAGCGGGAACGAATTGAGAGCCTTATCACCAAGAACACCCGTGCCATCATGATTACCAATCCCGGCAACCCCACCGGTGTTGTGCTCGATAAGGAAGAAATGCGTATGATTGCGGATATCGCAAAGAAGCATGACTTGTTCTTAATCTGCGATGAAGTTTACCGGGAGTTCTGCTATGACGATAAGTTCGGCGTGCCCACCATGGCACACTTCGACGATATCGACGAGAATCTGGTTATTATCGACTCCGTTTCCAAGCGCTTCTCTGCCTGCGGTGCCCGTGTGGGCTGCGTGGTGACCAAGAACAAGGAATTGCAGGCAGCTTTGCTGAAGTTCTGCCAGTCCCGTCTGGCGGTTGCTACCATTGATCAGCTGGGTGCGGCGGCGCTGTACGATGTGGATCACGATTTCTTCCGCCGCTGTAAGGCTGAGTACAAGAAGCGCAGAGATACGGTTGTATCCCGCCTGCGGCTGATTCCCGGTGTTGTGGTGGAGGAGCCTATGGGTGCGTTCTACGTTATGGCCTCTCTGCCGGTGGACGATTCTGATAAGTTCCAGCGCTGGCTGTTGGAGGAATTCGACGACAACGGCGACACGGTTATGTTCGCTCCCGGTGCACCCTTCTACGAAACCCCCGGTAAGGGTATCAACGAAGTGCGTATTGCCTACGTGTTGAAGCAGGAGGACCTGGAACGGGCTATGGAGATTCTGGCCCGGGGCATTGCCAAATACCAGAGGGAAGTTCTTAAAAAGGAACTGTAAATTGCACACGAAAAAAGCCGGCAGGAATATTCCTGCCGGCTTAACTATTATTCGCAGACTACCCGATAGCAGTCGTTATCCCAGTCGTAAAGAAGGCTGGCGGTTTGGATGATTCCCTCGGAGCGGTAGGTAATTTTGATTGCCTGCCCGGCATCGCTGAAATCGGAGGTAATCTTCAGTGCCTGACCTTTTTGGATGCAATTTGCGGAGAACAGCGTGTAAGCCGGGGATTCCACGTCGGGAGAATCTGGGCTGACCTGAATGGTCACCTGATAAATATCGGCGGTGGGGTGAAGAAGAACAGATTCGCCATCTGCATCCGTGGACATGGGGATTACAAAGGAAAAACGTTGATTACTATCTGGAAACCAGGGCTCCACGCTCCATGCGCCGGAAGATTCCGGCTTTGCGGGGCAGTATTCCGGGCGCAGCAGGTCACCGAGCTGACTGTAAGGGATTTCTGCGGTAATCACACCCATGAAGAAGGGGGCAATGTCGTAGGGGTCAAAATAGAAACAAAGCCCGGTGTCTGAGAAGTACCAGGCGGTGTTGCCACCGGCCCCCTTTGCGAAGCGCTGTTGAATGATGGTCTTGTAATCAGGGTCCAAATTGTCTGAAATATCGCTAAGGGCTTTACAAATGCGCTCCGCCAGCATGCTCCCAGACCAATTGGGCAGGAGAATGTCGTCGAGAATCAGTGACACGCCGGTTTTCATATCGTAATTCACTGCGCTGCTGGCGTAGGTTGAGTGAATTTCGTTGGTCTGACTTCGGTTGGTGATGTGAAAGCTCAGTATCTGCTTGTCCACCCGGGTAGGGATGTAGGAGACGCTGGCGAAGTAGGGGTACCAGACATCAGAGGGGGAGTAGTCCTGCTGTGCGAGTTGCGGGAAATCCGCCGTGTTATCGAGAAAATCCTTCAGACGGTCTTGCAGGTCCAGGGACACGGCGGTTTCCACAGTGAGGTCACCTAAAATCAGTTGAAAATTCGGATACCGGCGATAGCAAATCAGGGTGCCGTCCTCGGCTACGTAGTTCTCGGTGACCAGAGGGATGACTACACCACGCAGGCTCCCGTTACCGGATTGGGGAGGGGATGGTATCACCACTTCCGGAGCGGTGGAGGGGATGGTTGGAAAGTTTGGTTTTTTAGAACAGCCTGCCGCGCCGAGCATAAGTGCGGCACAGGCTAAAAGTGTAAATACTCGTTTCATGGGGACCTCCTCTGGGCTTTTCTGCATTATATCATGGCGGAAGATTATCTGCAAGGGAATAATTACTTGACAAAAAGCATATAGAAATGGTAAAATACTAGCAACTTCATATCGCGTTGAACGGAAAGAGTAGCAGAATCCGAGCCGTTAGAGAGCAGGGGTCGTTGGCTGAGAGCCCCGGCGGGCAAGGGCTGTGAACGTGCGTCCGGGAGCGAATCGATTTTGAGCGATAAATGAGAGTGGAACCGCGGCTTATCCCGCCTCTTGTACGGACGTACAAGGGGTATTTTTTTATTTTGGAGGTAAACTTATGTATCTTTATAATTCTCTGTCCCATAAGAAGGAACTGTTTCAGCCCAATTCTCCGGACGTGGTGAAAATGTATACCTGTGGCCCCACGGTGTATCACTATGCCCATATTGGCAATCTGCGTACCTACATCATGGAGGACGTGCTGGAGAAGGCCCTGCGTTATTTTGGCTATAATGTCAAGCGTGTTATGAACATCACCGATGTGGGCCATCTGGCCTCCGATGCGGATACCGGCGAGGATAAGATGCTCAAGGGCGCAAAGCGTGAAAATAAGTCCGTCATGGAGATTGCCCAGTACTATACCGATGCTTTTTTTGCGGATTGCGAGAAGCTGAACATCAAGCGCCCCGATGTGGTGGAGCCTGCCACCAGCTGTATTGACGAGTTCATCAAGATTGTGTCCGGCCTTCTGGAGAAGGGCTTTGCCTACGAAGCCGGTGGCAACGTGTATTTTGACACCTCCAAGCTGGAAAAATACTACGTCTTTAATGACCATGATGAGGAAGACCTGGCAATCGGCGTCCGGGAGGGCGTGGAGGAGGATACCAACAAGCGCAATAAAAATGATTTTGTGTTGTGGTTCACCAAGTCCAAGTTTGAGGATCAGGCACTGAAGTGGAATTCTCCCTGGGGTGTGGGCTATCCCGGCTGGCACATCGAGTGCTCTGGCATTTCTATGAAGCACCTGGGAGAGGATTTGGATATCCATGCTGGCGGTATCGACAATGCTTTCCCGCATCATACCAACGAAATTGCCCAGTCCGAGAGCTACATTGGTCACAAGTGGTGCAACTATTGGTTCCATGTGCACCACCTGAACACCGACACCGGCAAGATGTCCAAATCTAAAGGTGAATTTTTGACGGTGTCCCTGCTGGAAAGCAAGGGCTATGACCCCATGGCTTACCGCCTGTTCTGTCTGCAGAGTCATTACCGCCGGAATCTGGTGTTTAGCTGGGAGAACCTGGACAATGCCGTGGTTGCCTATGACAAGCTGATTGCTAAGATTGCCACCCTCACCGCCGGCGGCGAGGTGGATGAAGCTGCTCTGAATGCTCTGAAGGAGAAGTTCAGCAACGCTCTGAACGGCGATTTGAACACCTCTTTGGCTGTTACAGCGGTGTACGATGTGCTGAAGGCCAAGTGCAACGACGCTACCAAGCTGGCCGCACTGGCGGACTTTGACAGTGTCCTTTCTCTGAATCTGATTAGCGCTGCCCAGAAGCTGCGCCAGAAGCAGGATGAGGAAGCTGCCGCTTCTGCTGACCCCGAAATCGATGCTCTGGTAGCTGCCCGTACCGAGGCTAAAAAGTCCAAGAATTGGGCCGAGGCTGATCGTATTCGTGACGAACTGAAAGCCCGGGGTATCGAAATCATCGACACCCCCCAGGGCGCAAAGTGGAGAAAAGTATGAAACTGCTGATTCTTGACGGCAATTCTGTTATTAATCGTGCATTCTTTGGTATAAAGCCCCTTACCAATCGGGAGGGGCTTTATACCAATGCCATTTATGGCTTTTTGAACATTTTGGAGCGAATGGAGAAGGAAGAACAGCCTGACGCGGTGTGTGTTTCCTTCGACCTCCACGGCCCGACCTTCCGTCATTTGCGCTACGATGGCTACAAGGCTACACGGCACGGCATGCCCGAGGAGCTGGCCATGCAAATGCCGGTGATGAAGGACGTGCTCCGGGCAATGAACATTCCTATTTACGAATGCCAGGGTTGGGAAGCTGATGATGTCATCGGAACTGTTGGGCGGATTTGCTCGAATAACGGTTGGGAGTGTGTCATCGTCACCGGTGACCGGGACAGTCTTCAGTTGATTGATGAAAATGTCCATGTTAAGCTGGTCATTTCCCGGCCCGGTCAGACCACGGCGGAACTGTATGATGAGGAAAAGTTCCGGGAAGTCTACGGCTTTGAACCTAAGCGGCTCATTGACCTGAAGGCACTGATGGGCGATTCTTCAGACAACATTCCCGGTGTTAAGGGCGTTGGCGAGAAGACAGCCAAGGATTTGCTGACTAAATTTGGCTCGCTGGATGGGGTTTATGCCCATCTGGACGACCCCTCTATTCGTCCCAAGCTTCGTGAAAAGTTGGAAAATGATAAGGAAAATGCTTATCTATCCTACGAACTTGCCACCATTCGTCCTGAAGCACCCATTGATTTTGAGCCCAAGGATGCTTTGGTCCAACCCTATAACCGGGTGGAGCTGTATCAGCTGTTTCAGCGGCTGGAGTTTGTGAAGCTCATTGATCGCTATGGTCTGCGAGGGGCAGAGCTGGAAACCCCTGCCGCGGCGGAGCGGAAGAAAATGACTGCATTGCCTAAGGTGGAGGCTATGCCTGAAAACGTGGAGCAGTGCGCTGTCTATCTGGCGGAGGACGGCTCCCTGGGTCTTGCCTGGGAGGGCGGAGTTTGCGCCCTGACCCCCATGGAGGTGCAGATGACGCCGGACATTCTTGCCGGAAAGAACTGCATCTGCCACGATATGAAGACCACCATGCACCGTCTGGATGAGATGGGCATGAGCCATGGTGCGTTTGAATTCGACACCGCCCTGGCGGCTTATGACTTGAATCCTACCCAGTCTGATTATCCTGTTTCCAAGCTTGCGACCAATTTCCTCGGCATCACTGTGGAGGATGGGGATGCTGCCTGCTGTGCCGAAGCAATGTGGCACCTGCGGGATGAGCTTCTGACGGAGCTGGAAAAAGAGGGGATGAAGGCGCTCTATTTTGATATGGAGCTTCCGCTCTGCTCGGTACTGTACCGCATGGAGAAGGCCGGTGTGGCCATTGACCGGCAGCAGCTGGAGCAGTTCGGACTCATGCTGTCCCACCGTATCGCAGATTTGGAAAGTCAGATTTTTGAGTATGCGGGGGAACGCATCAATATCAATTCTCCGAAACAGCTTGGCGAATTACTTTTTGAAAAACTGGGTCTGCCGCCAGTGAAGAAGACGAAAACCGGCTACTCCACCAACGCGGATGTGCTGGAAAAGCTGAAGGATAAGCACCCCATTATCCCTGCCATCATGGATTACCGGATGCTGACCAAGCTGAAATCCACCTATGCAGAGGGATTAATGAAGGTCATCGGTGAGGATGGACGGATTCACACCACCTTCCAGAATCTCGTTACCGCCACTGGACGGCTGTCTTCTACGGAGCCAAATTTGCAGAATATTCCTGTCCGCACGGAGTTGGGGGCGGAGATTCGCAAGATGTTTGTGCCAAAGACCGGCCATGTGCTGGTGGATGCGGATTACAGCCAGATTGAACTGCGGGTCCTGGCGCATATTGCTGAGGATGCCACCATGCAAAATGCCTTTAAGAGTGGCATGGATATTCACACTGTCACTGCATCCCAGGTCTTTTCGGTTGCGCCGGAGGAGGTTACGCCTCTCATGCGCCGCCATGCCAAGGCGGTGAACTTTGGCATTGTCTACGGTATTTCTGAATACTCTCTTTCTGAGGACATCGGCGTTTCCTTCTATGAGGCGAAGGAGTATATCGCCAGTTATCTTGCCAATTATCCCGGCGTGCGGGACTATATGAAAAATGTGGTTACCCAGGCACGGGAGCAGGGCTACACCGCCACACTCTACGGGCGCAAGCGCTATATCCCGGAGCTGAAAAGCTCTAATTTCAATATCCGCAGCGGCGCAGAGCGAATTGCGCTGAATACCCCCATACAGGGTACGGCGGCGGATCTCATTAAGCTGGCCATGATTCGTGTGGACAGCGCTCTGCGGCAGAATTATCCCGCTGCGAGACTGCTGTTGCAGGTCCATGACGAGCTGATTGTGGAATGCCCTGAGGAAAATGCCCAGGAGGTTGCTCAGCTGGTCAGCCGTGAAATGGAGCAGGTTGCTGCACTGCGCGTTCCGCTGACCGCCGAGGCCAAGTGGGGAAAGAGTTGGTTTGACGTAAAATGATGATTCAGAGAATGAATGAATCCCACATTCCCCAAATTGCGGCGCTGGAGGCAGCATGCTTTTCCGCCCCCTGGAGCGAGGATTGCCTGCGTTATGAGCTGACCAACAGTCTGGCTCTTTGGCTTGCGGCGGTGGAAGGCGAGAAAGTGGTGGGGTATGTGGGCTCCCAAACGGTGATGGGGGAGTCGGATATGATGAATATTGCGGTTCATCCCGACCACCGCCGGCAGGGCATTGCCCAAAATCTTTTGGAAGAATTGATATCCCGGTTGAAGGCGATTGAAAGCACCTGCTTACTTCTGGAGGTTCGGGCGTCCAATTGTTCTGCTATTAAATTATATGAGAAAAACGGATTTTCTCAGGTTGGGCTCAGAAAAAATTATTATAAAAATCCGAAAGAGGATGCGCTGATTCTGAAAAAGGAGTTCTAAATTGAAGAAGTGTAAGAAGATTTTGCTCCTAACAGCGCTGGTACTGGCGGGGGTGATTGTGTTGGGAGCACTCGTGGTGGGTATCCTCAATACGGTGGTTACCTGTTCGACGAAGGATCAGCTTTTATCTCCGGAGGAAGCGGCACAGCTCCAGGATGTGGACTGCATTCTGGTGCTGGGCTGCAGCGTGCGACCGGATGGATCCCCTAGTGCCATGCTTTATGACCGGATGCGCCGTGGTGTGGAGCTCTATGAGCTGGGCGCTGCGCCCAAGCTGTTGGTTAGTGGTGACCACGGTCAGCACGAATACAACGAGGTGGACACTATGAAGCGTTTTGCTTTGGAGCATGGGGTTCCGGCGGAGGATGTATTTATGGATCATGCCGGATTTTCCACCTATGAGAGCATGTATCGGGCGAAGGAAATTTTCGGGGTGAAGAAAATCATCATTGTAACCCAGGAATACCATCTCTACCGAGCGGTGTATATTGCGGAACGGCTGGGTATAGAGGCATACGGTGTTGCTGCTGACTATCGGGATTATTCCGGTCAGTTCGGGCGGGATGTCCGGGAGGTTCTGGCACGTGTTAAAGACTTTTTTTGCTGTATTTTTAAGCCAGAGCCCACCTATCTGGGGGAATTTATCCCCATTTGGGGGGATGGGAATGTGACCAATGATGAAACGTCAGATTATTGAGGAGGTCGTGAAATGAATATTCTTGCTGTGGAATCCTCCTGTGACGAAACCGCCGTTGCCATCGTGCGAGATGGCAGACAGGTACTGACAGACTGCATCGCATCCCAGGTAGAGCTGCATCGTATTTACGGCGGTGTTGTGCCGGAGATTGCGTCCCGTATGCACATTGAAGCTATTTATGCGTTGGCAGATCAGGCGCTGGCGCAGGCACAGCTGACCCGGAATCAAATTGATGCAGTGGCGGTGACCTATGCACCAGGACTGATTGGTGCGGTGTTGGTGGGTGTGAATTTTGCAAAAGCGGCGGCCCTGTCCATGGGTAAGCCCTTGATTCCGGTGCATCACATCCGGGGTCATATTGCCGCCAATTATTTGGCCTATCCCGAGCTGAAGCCGCCATTCCTATGTCTGGTGGTGTCCGGCGGACATACCATGATTGTGGATGTGAAGGATTATACCGATATGGAAATCTTGGGTACGACCCTGGATGATGCGGCGGGCGAGTGTTTTGACAAGGTTGGAAGAGTGCTTGGAATGCCTTACCCTGGTGGTGCAGCTCTGGATAAAGCTGCCCAGCGTGGCGATGCAACCAAGTATCAGCTCCCTCGGAGCAAGCCTGGCACCAATCCCTATGACATGAGTTTCTCTGGCTTAAAAACGGCGGCGCTGAATTTGATTCACCATGCTGAGCAGGTAGGGGAGGCGCTGGATGTGGATAGCCTTTGTGCATCTTTTACCGAAGCGGTCAGTGATACGCTGGTGCCCCGGGTTGTGCGGGCGTTGGAGCAGACCGGGCGGGATAAGCTGGCGGTAGCCGGCGGTGTGGCGGCAAATTCCAAGATTCGTGCGGATATTATGGCAGCAGCTGAAATGCTTGGCGCCAAGGTGTATTTACCACCATTGAAACTCTGCGGCGACAACGGAGCCATGATTGGTGCCCAGGCTTACTACGAATATCAGGCGGGCAATGTGGCGGATATGAGTTTGAACGCCTACGCAACAAAGTCCATACTTGGAGAAACTCTATGAAGAAGTGCGGAAGAGAAATTTCTTCCGCACTTTTTGAATAAAAATGGTCAATGCATGGGTAATCTGTATATTAATATTATGTAAACCATAAATTGCGATGCGTTTTTGCGAATTTAGTTTGGTCTTTACAGAAAAATAAGGACTGCGACATATTTCGACATCGGATTTTTTAATCCGGACCTGTGGATAAGCCTGTGGAATGTGTGAATAAGTGGATGTATATTATTACGTTTCCACAGTTATGGCAACTGGTTTCTGTTAACACCGCAAGAAAACACCGAACTTTTTGATGAAATTTGTCACATTGACACCCGGTATGTGCTGTGTTACCATCGATATAGATTTGGAGGTGGCGAAATGGTTTTTGCGTTTAGACAGTTGAAGCAAATGAATTGCTCTGCTTTGGGAGAACTGTATCAATTTCCAAATTGGAAAGAGGAAATTGATTTTATGGACCACCTTCGTGATGTGTTTTTTCGGACCGCCGGAGCGGTTTATTATGTCTGGATTGAAAATGGACGGTATATAGCTGCATTGCGGTTAGAACCTTGGGATGGGAAGCTCCTGTTGAGCGGCTTTCAAACTCATCCGTCCTACCGCCGTCGGGGCTATGGCTTGATGCTGATGCAGGAAGTGCTTCGTGACCATGTACATGGGACTGTCTGCTCCCATATCCATCATAAAAATTATGCATCCATTGCCCTTCACCTGAAAGCCGGATTCCGCAAGGCATTCGAATCTGCCCGGCTACTGGATGGAACGGTGACAAGCCAATATGGCACCTATGTTTTCGGCTGAAGCATGGGGGTTTGTATAAAAATGATTGACTTTTTAGTTTTTTATGATAAAATATCAAAGATATGCAAAAGCAATGCGGATGCCAAGCAGTTCTAGCGTGCCAAGCGAGAGGGGAGTGGTGAGAGCCCTCGACGCGAATGCTGCAAGCCACATCCAAGCAGCCCGGGAGGACCGGGACGGGTGCTCCCGTTACAGGGCGGCTAAGATGCCTGTCATGCAGGCGAATTAGGGTGGTACCGCGATTATTAGTCGCCCCTATGTTTGGGGGCGACTATTTTATTTTGTAAATTCATCTTTTTGGAGGTAAATATTATGAATCCCAAGCCTTACGGCGTAAACGAGCTGCGTGAGATGTTCCTGAGCTACTTCGAGAGCAAGGGTCATCTTCGTCTGCCCAGTTTTTCTCTGATTCCTCAGAACGATCAGTCCCTGCTGCTGATCAACTCCGGTATGGCTCCTATGAAGCCCTACTTCAAGGGTGAAGTGGAGCCCCCTCGCCGTCGCGTCTGCACCTGTCAGAAGTGTATCCGCACCGGTGATATCGAAAACATCGGCAAGACTGCCCGACATGGCACCTATTTTGAGATGCTGGGTAACTTCTCTTTTGGCGACTACTTCAAGCATGAGGCCATTGCTTGGTGCTGGGAGTTCCTTACCAAGGTGGTGGGTCTGGACCCCGACCGCCTGTACCCCTCCATCTACGAGAACGATGAGGAGGCCTTCGAAATCTGGAACAAGGAAATTGGCATTGCCGCCGACCGCATCTTCCGGTTCGGCAAGTCCGACAACTTCTGGGAGCACGGCTCCGGTCCTTGCGGTCCTTGCTCCGAGGTCTACTACGACCGTGGTGAGAAGTATGGATGCGGCAGCCCCGACTGTAAGGTTGGCTGCGAGTGCGACCGCTACATGGAGGTCTGGAACAATGTCTTCTCCCAGTTTGACAACGACGGTCAGGGCAACTACACCGAGTTGGCTCAGAAGAACATCGACACCGGTATGGGTCTGGAGCGTCTGGCGGTTGTCTGCCAGGATGTGAATAGCCTGTTCGATGTGGATACTGTGATGAACATCACCAATAAGGTCACCGCTCTCACCGGCGCCAGCTATGGCCAGAGCGTGAAGACGGATGTTTCTCTGCGTGTTATCACCGATCATATCCGTGCGTCCAGCTTTATGATTGCTGACGGTGTTCAGCCCACCAACGAGGGTCGTGGCTACGTGCTGCGCCGCCTGCTTCGCCGGGCTGCCCGTCACGGCAAGCTGCTGGGCGTGAACCATCCCTTCCTGTACGAGGTGGTGGAGACCGTCATCCAGGAGAATGAATCCCACTACACCTACCTGCGGGAGCGTGCTGCCCATATCATCCGGGTGGTCAAAACAGAGGAAGAGAACTTTGCCCGCACCATTGATACCGGCATGCGTATTTTCGGTGAGAAGCTGGCCGAGCATAAAGCTCAGGGGCTGAGCGTCTTCTCTGGTGAGGATGCATTCCTGCTGGCGGACACCTACGGCTTCCCCATTGACCTGACTGTGGAAATGCTGGAGGACGAGGGCATGTCCGTTGACATGGACAAGTACGTCCAGTGCCGTGAAGCCCAGCGTCAGCGCGCCCGTGAGGACCGCAAGAAGATGGGCGATTTGGGCTGGGCCGGCATTGATCTGGGCCTGGACAACACTCCCACCGAGTTTGTGGGCTATACCAAAAATGTCTGCGAGGCCAAGGTTCTGGCTGTTTGCGTGGGCGAGGAGGTCTCCGGCACCATCGCCGGCGGCGAAACCGGCATCGTTGTGCTGGATAAAACTCCTTTCTATGCGGAAATGGGCGGTCAGGTTGCCGATCACGGTGTGATTTTGGTAGGCGACAGCCGCTTTGTTGTCACCAATGTTCTGAAGGATAAGGGCGGTAAGTATCTGCATCATGGCTATCAGTCCGCCGGATCCATCAAGGTGGACGATGTGGTTTGTGCCTCCATCGATGTGGAGCGCCGCAATGCCATCCGCCGAGCCCACTCTGCCACTCACCTGCTGCAGAAGGCGCTGACCAGCGTGCTGGGCGACCATGTGCATCAGGCTGGTTCCTTGGTTGAGCCCGACCGCCTGCGCTTTGACTTTACCCATTATTCCGCCATGACCGCCGAAGAGATGGCCAAGGTGGACGAGATTGTGCAGGCTGCCATTCTGGAGGGCTACGGCATCGAAACCCGTGAAATGCCCATCGAGGAGGCCAAGGCTATGGGCGCAACTGCTCTGTTCAGTGAGAAGTATGGCGACAGCGTCCGTGTGGTCAATATGGGCGGCTACTCCATCGAGCTGTGTGGCGGCACCCATCTGGACAATACCGCCAAGGTTGGCCCCTTCCGTATCGAGAGCGAAGGCTCTGTGGCTTCCGGCGTACGCCGTATTGAGGCCATTACCGGCAAGGTCTGTCTGGATGATATGTCCAAGAATCGTGAGCTGATTTATGCCACCTGCGCTCAGCTGAAGGTTAAACCTTCTGAGCTGTCTGATAAGATTCAGACCCAGTTGGAAGAAATCAAGAACCTGAAGAAGTCTATTGAGAGCTTCAAGGCTAAGGAGGCCGCCGGTGAGGTGGATCGCTTCCTGTTTGGTTCCCACAGTGTGGGCGGTTTGAAGGTGCTGACCGCCATGATTCCCAATGCTGACCCCAATAAGCTGCGCCAGATGGGTGATATGCTCCGGGATAAGGACGCAACTGTGGCTGCTGTGTTGGCCGGTGTCAACGGCGACAAGGTCACCTTCCTTGCTGTCTGCGGCAAGGAGGCTGTGGCTAAGGGTGTTAAGGCCGGCGATCTGGTGAAGCTGGTTTGCACTGCTTGCGGTGGTTCCGGCGGCGGCAAGCCGGATTCTGCAATGGGCGGCGGTAAGGATCCCAGTAAGGTGGATAATGCCCTGGCTCTGGTGGATGATTATGTCGGTTCCAAGGTGAATTAATTTTTGGAGGGCATCGCGTTAGCGGTGCCCTCTTTTAGAAAAGGAGGTGCGGGCTGTGCGAAAATTGATGTGGTTTACCATTGGCTTTGGCGGAGCCTGCGCTTTTTGTGCATATTTTTACTGGGATCATCTATGGCTTATGGCGTTGACCGGCTTGCTATTAGCCGTGTCGGCATGGTTCGCCCGGGAAAAGTGGAAATGGATGCGTTGCCTGGTGGCAGTGTTTCTGGGCTTTTCCATTGGGATTGGATGGTTTGCCGGTTACGAGGCACGAAAACTGTCGGAGCCGGCATCTATGGACGATACTGTTGCGATACTTACGGTGGAGGTTTGCCAGTACAGTGAGAAAACGGAGTATGGCACTTCGGTAGAGGGACGCATCCGCCTTGACTGCGGTTGGGTAGGGGTAAAGGTCTATTTCAATGAAGAATTGATTCTGAAGCCCGGTGATCTGGTAAAAGCAAACTGTCTGATGCGGGCCACCCACGGAGGAGGTCAGGAAGAAACCTTCCATCGGGGGGACGGAACGCTGCTGCTTTGCTATCAGCGAGGGAAGGCAGTAGTGGAGTCTGTGGACAAGATTCCTCTGCGCCATTTTCCGGCTATGATTCGGCAGAATTTGTTGGACAAAATCGACAGGACTTTTCCTGAGGATGTGGCCTTCTTCGCCAATGCTTTATTGCTGGGCGACCGAAGCGGTGTGAATTACGAACTGAATACGGATTTCAAGGTCAGCGGCATCAGCCACATCATCGCTGTATCCGGCCTGCACGTTTCCATTCTGTTTGCGTTTGTGTATCTGATATCCGGGCGGAGAAAGGTGCTGACGGCCATCATCGGCATGCCGCTGATTCTGCTCTTTGCGGCGGTGGCAGGCTTTACTCCGTCCATTACCCGGGCATGCATTATGCAGATTTTGATGCTGGCGGCCACATTGCTGGATAAGGAATATGACCCGCCCACGTCGCTGGCTTTTGCTGCACTGGTCATGCTGGTGCTGGAGCCGCTGGTGATTACATCGGTGAGCTTTCAGCTTTCCGTGGGATGCATGGCGGGAATCTTTCTATTCTCCCGCCGCATCAGTGGTTGGATTTCCGGACTTCCTTTTTGGAAGGACAAAAAGGGGAAGACCCTGGTGGTGCGTCTGAGAAAGGCCATATCCGGTGGCGTGGGCATTACCCTCAGCGCTATGTTCTTCACCACACCTCTTGTTGCTTATTATTTCGGCGCAGTGAGTTTAATCGGCGTCTTGACCAACCTGCTGACACTTTGGGCGGTATCACTGATTTTCTACGGAATCATGGCGGTTTGCGTGGTTTCACTGTTTTGGCAGGGCGCTGCATCGGTGATGGCATGGTTGGTGGCCTGGCCTATTCGCTATGTGCTTAATGTGGTGAAACTTCTTGCGGATGTTCCGGTGGCTGCGGTTTATACATGTAGTATTTATGTGGTGCTTTGGCTCGTGGGATGCTATCTGCTCTTCGGGGCATTCATGCTGATGAAGAAACGTAGCCCCTTTTTCTTGATTGGATGCTATGTTGTGGGATTATGTGTGTCATTGATGCTTTCCTGGGCAGAGCCTTTGATGGGCAATTATCGCATAACGATTTTCGATGTGGGTCAGGGCCAGTGCGTGCTCTTACAAGCTGACGGCAAAAGTTTTTTGGTTGACTGTGGCGGTGATTACGATTCCGATGCGGCGGATTTGGCATCGGAAACGCTGCTTTCCATGGGCATCCGGAAATTGGATGGATTGGTGGTCACCCATTATGACCGGGACCATGCCGGTGGTGTGGCAGGACTATTGTCAAGAGTGCCGGCGAAGGCGGTATTTTTGCCGGATGGGGAGGACGAAGAAATTCTTCCCTTAATCCTGGAGCAATGCCGAGGAACCCAAGTGTTCCTGCGGGACGATTTGACTATGGAATGGGCAGATAATGCCATGACCGTTTTTGCGCCGGTTTCTAAAAAATCCGGCAACGAAAGTGGTTTGTCGGTCTTGTTCCGGGCAGGAAACTATGATATACTGATAACCGGCGATTTGAGCACCACTGCTGAAACGATTCTGGTTGACCGGAAGAATTTGCGGGATGTGGATGCGCTTGTGGTGGGGCATCATGGCTCCAAAAACTCCACAGGTGTGAGGCTGCTGGAGACAATCAGACCAAAGATTGCCTATATTTCCGTTGGAGCGGATAATTCTTATGGACATCCCAGCAATCAGGTGCTGACACGGCTGGAGGAGTTCGGCTGTCAAGTCTACCGGACGGATGAGGATGGAACGATTATTATACGGGGGTGAGAACGTTGGCGAAAAAGCAGGATACAACACAATTTGAACGGCTTAAAGCGGCAGTTCGCAATAAAAGTACGGATAACTTGTACTTTTTCTATGGTGAAGAGCAGTTTCTGATGTGCTATTATCTGGACAAGCTTCGGAAAAACTTGCTGGATGAGCTGACGGAATCCTTCAATTACCACCGCTTCAACGCTGAGAATTTTGATTTGCGTAGCTTTGCGGATGCAGTGGAGAATCTTCCTATGATGGCGGAGCACACCCTGGTTCATGTGGAGGATATCGACCCCTTTAAGCTTTCGGAAACGGATCGCCAGAACATGGCACAGATTCTGTCCGATATTCCAGAGTACTGCACGGTTGTGTTCACTTACGGACTGGTGGAATGGAAAACGGACGGGCGCTTTAAGAAGTTGTCCGACGCAATCAATACGCACGGCTCCATTGTGGAATTTTCAAAGCAGGAGCCCAAGGATTTGATTCCTTGGATTGGACGTCATTTTGCCAATCGGGACAAGCGAATCTCCAATGATTTGTGCAGTTACCTCATCGAACTCACCGGTGGCACCATGACAGCGCTTTCCGGCGAAATCGACAAGATTTGTGCTTATTCTGGTGCGGATTCCATCACCAAATCCGATATTGATGCGGTTGTGGAGCCTGTGATGGATGCGGTTGTCTACCAGATGACGGATTTGCTTGGGCAGGGGAACTATATTGCTGCCCTTGAAAAGCTACGTCAGCTGCTGAAAATGCAGCAAGACCCCATTCCAACCCTGGGTGCCATTGGCGGGCATTTCCGCCGTATTGCCACGGCGCGCACTTTGCTCGACCATGGCAAGCAAGCCAATGAGCTGATGAAGCTCTATGGTTTGAAGCCCTATCCTGCACAAAAGACAATGGACATGGCGAGACGGTTTTCCTCGGCTTTCTGCGCAAAAGCTGCGGAGCTGGTGCTGGAAACGGATTATCAGATGAAAACCTCCTTTGACGACCAGGATCGTTTGCTGGAGCTGCTGATTCTGCGGCTTGCACAGGAGGCTGGACGTGGTTAAGATCAAGGAAGCTATCCTGGTGGAGGGGCGTTACGATAAAAATACCTTGAGCCAGATTGTGGATGCCCCTATTTTCCAAACCGATGGATTCGGGATTTTTAAGGATAAGGAAAAAATGTCCCTGCTTCGCCAGGTGGCACAGAAACGGGGCTTGATTGTCTTCACGGATGCGGATGGAGCCGGTTTTGTAATCCGTAATCATGTCAAATCAGCTATTCCCGGGCAATTTTTGAAACATGCATATACCCCGGATTTGTTCGGCAAGGAGCGCCGTAAAGCGGCCCCCGGCAAGGAGGGCAAGCTAGGCGTGGAGGGGATGCGCCCGGAGATTATTTTGGATGCGCTGCGCCGGGCAGGCGCAACCTTTGAAGATGACAATAATTCGTTGTCCCGGCCGAGCATTACCAAGCAGGACATGTTTGAGCTTGGTTTGTCTGGTGGCGCGGACAGCAAAACAAAGCGCACAACCCTTCTGGAACGGCTGGGGTTTCCGGCACATATGAGCGCAAATGCCTTGCTGGAGGCATTGAACCTGATGTATTCCAAGGATGAATTGATGGAAATCCTGAATGGATTGTAAGTGATTGGAGAAATTCCATGGTAGATATTTCGGTATTTAATTTAACAAAATTCTTCGTCATCGGCGAGAACCTGCTGGAGGGCTTGAGCTTTGAAATCCAGGAAGGGGAGCGGGTGGCGATTCTGGGGCGCAATGGCTGTGGTAAAACCACTTTGCTGAAAATCCTCACCGGGGAAATGGACTATGACGATGGTGAGGTTTTCGTAAATCCCAACAAGAAAATCGGTCTGATTTCTCAGATTCCCAAATTTCCGATGGGTTTTACGGTGGAGCATGTGCTTCGTACAGCCTATTCAACTGTCACCGCTGCCAAACAGAAGATGGAGGAGTTGGAGCGGCAGATGTCTGCCGGCGCCACCGAGGAGCAACTGCGTGCCTACGATGCGCTGGTCAACCGCTTTCAGGCGGGTGGCGGCTACGAGATGGATGTGGAGATTGATAAAGTCTGCAACGGTCTGGGCATAAGTGCCGAGCAGCGGGGACAGGAGTTCGACAGCCTTTCCGGCGGTGAGAAGACTCGGGTGAACCTTGCCCGCCTACTGTTGGAAAAGACGGATATTTTGCTTCTGGATGAGCCTACCAACCACCTGGATTTGAACAGTGTGGAGTGGCTGGAAGGCTACATCAATGCCTTCAAGGGAACGGTTCTGGTGATTTCTCATGACCGCTATTTTATTGATCGGGTGGCCCAGCGGGTTATCGAAATTATCGATGGTCATGCGGAGTTCTATTCCGGTAACTATTCGTTTTACATGGACGAAAAGCAGGCTCGGTTCGATTTGCAGATGAAGCAGTACGAGCAGGAGCAGGCGAAGCTTAAGCAGCTCGGCTACACGGTAGAACGGATGAAGGGCTGGGGCATTAATAACCGAACCCTTTACCGCCGGGCGATGTCCATTCAGCACCGGATGGAGCGTATTCGCAAAACGGAACGCCCCAAGACGGAGAAAACCATGAAGGCCACGTTTGGAGAAAGAGAGTTCTCCGGTGATGTGGTGTTTAAGCTGAAAAATATGAGCAAATCCTTCGCAGAGCGGACTTTGTTTTCTGATGTGGAGCTGAATGTGGAGGGCGGAGAACGGATTGCTCTGTTGGGTGATAATGGTACCGGAAAGTCCACGTTCCTGAAATGTCTGCTGGGTGAGGAGGATTTTTCCGGTAAGCTGCAGTTTGGTCCTACTGTAAAATGGGGATACCTACCCCAGATTATTAAATTTCGCCACCCGGAGCGTACACTCTATGACACCATACTCTATGAGAAAAATTGCTCGCCCCAAGTGGCTCGAGACCGGCTGGGTGCATTCATGTTCCAGGGCGAGGATGTGTTCAAGACTGTTGGCACGCTCTCCGGTGGCGAGCAGAGCCGTCTGCGGCTGTGCATGCTCATGGATGAGAAAATCAATCTGCTGATTCTGGACGAGCCGACAAACCATCTGGACATCGCCTCCCGGGAATGGATTGAAGCCGCCATCGAGGAGTTTGAGGGCGTTTTGCTGTTTGTCAGCCACGACCGCTATTTTATCGAGAAGTTCGCGGAGCGGATTTGGCTGCTTGAAGATGGGAAGATTCGGGATTTCCGCTGCGGTTATGCCAAGTACCGCTCCATCATCGAGCATGAACAGACGGCAAAACCGGCTATTGCGGCAATGCCTAAACCCAAGAAAGAAAAGCCCAAGGGCGGCACCAAGGAGCAGGACAAGCTGATTCGCCGCTTGGAGCGGGAGATTGAAAAGCAGGAAAAAATCCTGGCGGAGTATGACCCCCAAATCGATGCTGCAGCGGCGGACTATCAGGAGCTGACTCGGCTCCTGGCAGAAAAGGAAGAGGCGGAGCTGGTGCTCATGGATTTGATGGAGCAGTGGGAGGCTGCGCACGATGGCTAAATTCAAGCGGGAACACACATGGAATGCTTGTCGGCAAGGGAGTCGATTATCATATTGCCCTGAAAAAGAAAAACTCCGGCATGAGGCTTGGTTATCGCACAGTATTTTGGGCTGGCGTGGCACTTCTTGTGGTGCGGGCTGTCCTGCTGTGCGTCGGCATGGAGAAGGGGATGGAAGACTGGATTGATGCGGTAATCAGCGCGGTTGCCGGAATTTGGATGGTGATTTGGAGCTACCGAAGCTTAAGAAAGTTGACACTTTCACAAAACAGGTTTATAATAGGCAAAGAAAATTATAAAGGAGCGAATCAACAATGAGTTCTTGCAATGGTAATTGCAGCAGCTGTGGCAGCGATTGCGCCGACCGCAAGGCGGAGAGCTTGCTTGCTGCTCTGAATCCCAAAGCTAAAGTTAAGAAGGTCATTGCCGTTGTTTCCGGTAAGGGCGGCGTGGGCAAGTCCACTGTTACATCCATGCTGGCTGTGGCTATGTCCAAGAAGGGCAAGCGGGTTGGTGTGCTGGATGCGGATATCACCGGTCCGTCCGCACCCACTGCTTTTGGAGTAAACGAGTGCCAGGGCGCCAGCGAAGAGGGCTTGTATCCTGCTCTGTCCAAGGGCGGTATCCAGGTCATGTCCATCAATCTGCTGCTGGATAACCCCAATGATCCCGTTGTGTGGCGCGGACCGGTTATTGCTGGCGCAGTCAAGCAGTTCTGGACCGACGTTATTTGGGAGGATGTGGACTATCTGTTCGTGGATATGCCTCCCGGAACCGGCGATGTGCCGCTGACCGTGTTCCAGAGCCTTCCGGTGGATGGCATTGTCATTGTGACCAGCCCTCAGGATTTGGTGAGCATGATTGTTTCAAAGGCTGTGAAAATGGCCAACATGATGCACATTCCTGTACTGGGCTTCGTGGAGAACTATTCTTATTTGGAGTGCCCGGATTGCGGCAAGCGTATCAATGTCTTCGGTGAGAGCCACCTGGACGCTGTGGCGGACTCTTTTGGCCTGCCCGTGCTGGCTCGTCTGCCCATCGACCCGAATGTGGCTCGGTGCTATGACGGCGGTCTGATGGAAACTGTGAACACCGATGGTGTTGCCGGTGTGATTGATGCCATTGTGAATGCGGAATAAAATGCGGAGCGACTGATTTCAGTCGCTCCGTTTTTATATTTTTAGTATGCCCATGTCAAGCTTCCATTGAAGCACCCGCCGGGCGGCGGAATAGATTAGATCTAAGGGAATGGTGCCGTCCTCCACGGCGGTGAGTACAGCCGGATATTGGATTTGATAATCGGTGCTGATCAGTAAATCGTTGCCGGCCAGAACTGCAAGTATGGCGGATTCTGCCGCTCCGTAAAGGTCGGTAATTGCTTGCATCACCATATCATCCGTGACGATGACCCCCTCAAAGCCCATCTCCTGGCGCAAATAACCGTGTACGGCAGGGGAGAGTGTGGCAGGAAGAGTCGGGTCGATTGCATTGATGAAGGTGTGGCTGACCATAATGGCGGAACACCCGGCATCGATTCCCGCCTGGAAGGGAACCAAATCCACGGTCTCAAGTTCTTGCAGAGTCCGGTTGTCAATCGCAATGGCGGTATGGGTGTCGGTGTTGTTTCCGTAGCCCGGGAAGTGTTTGAGTACATTGGAAACACCGCTGTTTTGATTGGAGGTCAGTACCTGCCGGACA
Organism: Faecousia sp.; assembly: GCA_045119455.1. Taxonomy (GTDB): domain Bacteria; phylum Bacillota; class Clostridia; order Oscillospirales; family Oscillospiraceae; genus Faecousia. The sequence continues at coordinate 57,085 of JBGVDR010000132.1, read as the reverse complement.
TATTCAGCAGTGCCTGCGGCATCCAGTCCAATGGAGCGGGGGTACATGAAGGCGTCAGGGTCGTTGGTGATGTCGCACACCGGCGCAAGATTAACGTTGATACCCAAGGAAGCCAGAAGTTGATTTTTTTCAGCCTCGGTTTCCAGAACGAGGGGCAGTCCGCCGTTTTTATACAGTTTCCGGGGACTGAGAAAAGGCTCGTTCCGAAAGGCTGGGTATTTGCTGACCCGATTGACCTTACCACCCTCTTCATCCACGGCGATGAACATGGGGATGGAGGAGGCGGATTGATAGTTTTCAATTTTTGCCGAAATAGAAGCCGGAGTTTGATTCTCGAAATCCGGGGCAAAGAGAATATAGCCACCAAGGCAGTATTTTTCGATATCTTTGATTGCTTTGGATTCTGGGCACCGGGCCAGGAATAACTGCCCCACCAATTGCTTCAAGGTCAAGGTTGCCATGTAATCATCAATGGGGTTTTCGGGGACAGGCGGCTCGGTGACCGGAGGATCCGTTTCGGTGATGGAGGGGGGCGTCTCCGTGATGGAGGGTTCTGTTTCTGTGATCTGTGGCTCTGTTTCGGCTTCGGAGGGGGCCGGTTCTGATGCAGATGGCTCCGTCGGGGCGGCGGTAGATGTTTGAATAGGCTCTGTAGAGAGAGAAATGGGAGTGCTTTTTGTTCCGGCGCATCCGCAGAGCAACAGTATGCAGAGAATTGCGGCAATCATTGCTTTCATTGGTCTCACCTCCTTGTCATCATATCATAAATTCACGCATAATGAAAGAATAATTTACATGACGGAATTCCCTTGTCTTCCGTATCCACCGGAGCTATGATGACAAAAAATAGAGTGGACAAATGAGGAAGGGGAGTTTAAAATGAAAGTGATGTGTGCATTGCTGTCGGCGGTACTGATTATTACGGGGATTTGGTTTATTAGGCCCCAGGCAACTGTACATCGCGAAACAGCGGAAGATGGAGCGCTATATGTGGGTGATTTTGAGGGTCAATCGCTTCCGTCGCAGGCGAAATGGTTAGGACGGGAGAACCTGCGTGCTGATGAAGCGCTTTCTGCGCGGCTGTCGATGGATGGGCAGGTGACCACACTGGCGGAGGTGCTCTCGGATGGTGAATATGAGAAAATTTACCTCTCACTATGCGTTGACGAGGGGCAAGAGGAGGCCTATTGGGCGGTTGTGAAGTTGATTCGCCAAACCCAGCCACAGGCATCCGTCTATTTGCTCGGACCGAACAATAGTCAATTCCTGATAAGCTTATCGGACGGAAGAAACATTTTTTACATAGAAAAGTTGTAAAAAGGAGAGAAAATCCATGCAAATTTTAGAGCTTGATTACAATCAGGTGCTCTCTATCTTGCCGGATCGGAGGCAGGATGCACATAAGGGCGACTTTGGTCGAATTCTTTTGCTGTGCGGTAGTCGGGGCTACACCGGTGCGGCGGCGCTGGCGGCCATGGGCGCTTTGCGGAGTGGTGCTGGGTTGGTTTATTTGGCAGTGCCGGAGAGCATTTATGCCATCGAGGCTGTGAAGCTGACGGAGCCTGTTGTTCTTCCTTTGCCCGATAAAGATGGAATGTTGTCCAGCGAAGCGGTCAAGCCGGTGTTGGAATTGTTGCCGAAGATGGATGCGGTGCTGGTTGGTCCAGGCTGGGGAAAGTCCGAGGGAAACTTGGCGGTCCTGCAAACGGTTTTGTCTGAGTTTGCTGGACCTGTGGTGTTGGATGCCGATGGCATAAATCTTCTGGCACGGCATAAGGATTTAGTGCGTGGAAGATCCGGCGCCACCATTCTGACACCACATGACGGCGAATTTCGGCGCTTGATGCCCATGAGCGACGGTAGACAAGCCTCCGCAGTATCCCTGGCCCGGGAGCTTGGTTGCATTGTGCTGCTGAAGGGTCACGGAACCTTGATTACAGATGGAGAGTATTGCTACCGTAATCCCACCGGCAACCCAGGAATGGCGGTGGGCGGAAGCGGTGACGTGTTGGCAGGAATTATTGTCAGCTTGTTGGGTCAAGGGTTAGAGCCCCTTCATGCTGCGTCGGTGGGCGCATGGCTGCATGGCGCTGCCGGCGACCGATGTGCAGAAAAGATGGGGCAGTATGGAATGTTACCCAGCGATGTGCTTTTGGAGCTTCCTCGACTTCTGAAATAGGAGCGGATGGAATGAAAAAATGTGTCCTTTTGGCGGTGATGATTGTACTGCTTACCGGCTGCAGCAACGACGGTGATGCTGTGGATCGTGCCATGGCGCTGCGTAGCCGGCTGATGGCTGGTAACGGAAGCAGCTTTCATGCAAAAATTACAGCCGATTATGGGGACAAGGTATGCGTTTTTCAGGTGCAATGTCAATCAGACCGTCAGGGAAGTGTACAATTTGAGGTACTTGAGCCGGAGCCGATTGGTGGCATTTCCGGAAAAATTGATGCAAAAGGTGGACAGCTTCAATTCGATGATTTGGCGCTGGCCTTTGACTTGCTTGCAGATGAACAGGTTTCTCCGGTCAGTGCGCCCTGGCTCATGCTCAAAGCTCTGCAGGGCGGCTATGTACAATCCGGGGGCATGGAGGGGGAGTTGTATCGAGTGACCATCGATGACAGCTATGATTCCGACGCCATGCAGGTGGATGTTTGGCTTGGAGCGGATGGTTTGCCGGTTCGGGCAGAGATTTTGTACCGGAATCGGAGGATTCTGTCACTGGTTGTCAGCAATTATAAGATTTTGTAACATTCGGCGCACCGGAACATAGGATGTTTTGCAGGCGTGCCGTATATTTTCAGTGACGCGGGGGAAAATACTCTCAGCCGCGTTACATATGGATTAAAATCCGGTAGCGCAGGTAATGTTTCTATCGGAGTGTGAGTGAAATGGATACCACGGTCAAACGGGGCGATATTTTTTATGCGGATCTTTCGCCGGTGGTTGGCAGCGAGCAGGGAGGTACCCGCCCGGTGCTGATTGTGCAGAACGATACGGGAAATCGGCATTCTCCCACGGTCATTGCTGCGGCCATTACCAGCCAGACCGGCAAAGCCCGACTGCCCACCCACATCAACATTGCCGGCGGCAGCGTGGGGCTGTCCAAGGATTCTGTGATTTTGTTGGAGCAGATTCGAACCATCGATAAGCGCCGTCTGCGTGAACACATGGGGCGTCTTGGCGAGGAACAGATGCTCCAGGTGAATAATGCAATCGCTGTGAGCTTCGGCTTGAATGATGGCTGACATAAATGCCCCCTTCGGCGCATAGCTTGTGCCGAAGGGGGCATTTGATTTTGGAAGGCAGATATGCGATTTGTTTGGGAGAGGAAAATGTGGGGCGGGTGGTGATTCAGCGGCAGGGGCTTTACTATCGATTCGATTGCCGTTGCAATCTAAAAAAGAATCACATGTATCGTCTCATGATGGATCAGGGTGGGAAACTCATCAATCTGGGAATCCCAATTCCTTCGGCAGACGGCTATTGGTTGGTCACCAAAAAACCTGTAAAGGAGTTTGGTGGGGAAGAGCCGAATTTCCGATTAGCGCCTAAGTTACAGGGCAATCAGTTTATTCCGGTCTATCCGGACGAGCCTTTTTCCTATCTGGATCGCTTGCAAAACGCGTACATGGAGCATCGGGACGGAGTTTTGGGTGTGGTTATTTCAGCTCCAGGCCTACCGGACAATGATCGGAGCCCATGATGTCGGGGTGAATGGTTGCGTCTTGGATGGAGTCGACCAGTCGGTTGGATACCACGAAATAGTCGATGCGCCAACCGGCGTTGTTCGCCCGGGCATTGAACATATAGCTCCACCAGGAGTAGGCTCCGGTCACTTCGGGGTATAGGTGGCGGAAGGAATCTGTAAAACCGCTGTCCAGTAATGCGGAAAATGCGCTTCGCTCCTGGTCGGAGAAACCGGCATTGCCCCGGTTGGAGTTGGGGTTCTTCAAATCGATTTCGTTATGGGCAACGTTTAAGTCGCCGCAGAGGATGACAGCTTTGCGGCTGTCCAAATCCTTCAGGTAGGTGCGGAAGGCTTCTTCCCAACGCAGGCGATGGTCTATGCGGGCAAGACCTCGTTGTGCATTGGGCGTGTAGCAGGTGACGAGGTAAAAGTCCTCATATTCCAGTGTAATCACCCGTCCCTCGGTGTCCAAGTCTGCAATACCCACTCCGTACGAAACAGAAATAGCCTCTTTGCGGGCGAAAATGGCGGTGCCTGAGTAGCCCTTTTTCTCTGCGTAGCACCAATATTGATGGTAGCCGGGCAGGTCCATCTCTATTTGACCGGCTTGGAGTTTGGTTTCCTGCAGGCAGAAAAAATCTGCATCCAGGTTCAGAAAGCTGTCCATAAAGCCTTTGGTCATGCAGGCCCGCAGGCCGTTGACGTTCCAGGAAATGAATTTCATGATGATTCTCCTTCCTCGGTTTCGAATGCGGGAAATTCCACAGTAAAGGTGGTGCCTTTGCCGAAGGTACTTTGTACTTGAATGGTTCCTTGGTTGCGCTCGACCATGTTTTTGACCAGCGCCAGACCAAGGCCACTGCCGCCGGTTGCCCGGCTCCGAGCCTTGTCCACCCGATAAAAACGCTCAAAAATATGCTCCAGGCAGTCCTCGGGAATGCCCGTGCCGGTGTCGGATACCTCCAGTATGCCGCTGTCCTCGGTGCGTCTAAGAGAAAGGGTTAGTTTGCCACCGGGGACGTTGTATTTGATGCCGTTTTCTGCTAAATTAAAGGCGATTTGGTACAAATCATCCTCATGAATCAGAATGGGCACATCGTTTTCCAGCTTGGTGATGATGGTAACCTGGGAGGAATTTGCGTTGGCAGAGAGCATTTTCGCAACTCGTGCGATGGTGGGCCCCATGGGGATGATTTCGCAGGTTTCGACCTCATCTTCGCTTTCACCACGGGTCAGGGACAACAGCTTTTCGGACATTCGATTCAGACGCTCGGCTTCGTTGCCAATGTCGTTAACGAATTCCCGAATGGTTTCCACATCCATCTCGTTTTGCAGAATAGAGTCGGAAAGCAGCTTGATGGAGGCCAGCGGGGTCTTCAGCTCGTGGGATGCGTCGGAGACAAATTGCCGACGTTTGTTTTCAGAAATCTGAAGCCGGTGGGTCAGATCGTTAAACTCCTCACCGAGCACTGTCAGCTCGTCGTGACCATGCATATTGACCTTGTGGGTGAAGTCGCCCTCCTGCAGGATTCGTATGGAGTCCATGATTTTATCCAGTCGCTTGGAGAAGGTGCGGGAGAAAATAATAGAGAAAATAATGACCAGGATTTCCAGAGTTATGGTTACAATCAGTATAGTACGCTGGAGTTTTTGAATCATAGAGCCCTGCGCGTAGTCCAGTTCCAAGGCGTAGACGCAGCCAACCGGCTGCGTGTCTTTGTAAATTGGAACCATAGCTTCCGAGCGCATCAGACCGCTGTGATAGTCCCAATTAAAAATGTCGTAGCCATTAAGAGCTTGCTGCAAGTAGGGCTTGTTCAATTGCTCACCGATGGATAACGCACCATCGGAGCAGTAAAGTACCGCGCCGGTTTTATCGGTTATGATGAGCTGGGTCACATTGATACGGGTCAAACCTAAAGCTACATCGGCCACGGAATTGGGAGTTAGCTGATCAATCGAACCCATTTGAATGGATACGTGCTGGGTTCTGTTCATCATGGTAGTGTTCTTGTTTTTCTGGAACAAATTCTTGCAAAGGTGGGAACAAATGATGTTCAGAAAAATCAGCACCACCATTGTAACGACCGTGTATATGGTAGCGTATCGGAACTGCGTGCGTCCGTAGCGGTGCTTTTTCGGAATGTTATTTTTTAAAATAATAACCAACGCCCCACTTCGTCATGATGTATTGCGGCTCGGCCGGGTTTGCTTCCAGCTTCTCCCGAAGACGGCGGATATGCACGTCCACAGTGCGGATATCGCTGCGATACTCGTAAGTCCAAATGGAATCGAGCAGGGCCTCCCGGGAATAGACCCGGTTGGCATTTCGCATGAGGAATTCAATCACATCAAATTCCTTGGCAGTCAAATCTGCCAGCTTGCCGCCTGTGTATGCGTTTCGGGCGGCCAAATCCAGGGTGATTGAGCCAATTGTAAGAGTCTGGGTACGCTCCTGTACAGCACTGGTTCGACGCAGCAGCGCTCGGACACGGGCTTTTAGCTCCAGAATATTAAAGGGCTTGGTCAGATAATCGTCAGCGCCGTGCTCGAAGCCCATAAGCTTGTCCATATCGTCGGACTTGGCGGTGAGCAGAATAATGGGGACGTTGGAGAATTCCCGAATCTTAGCGCAGGCGGTCAGACCATCCATTTCGGGCATCATCACGTCCAGAATTATCAGCCCAACCTCCGAATCTTGCGCCAGACGGACGGCTTCCAGACCGTTGCTGCCGGTGAGAATCTCGTATCCATCGTTTTGTAAATTGAAGCGAATGCCTTTGACCAGCAAGGCTTCGTCGTCAACGACCAGAATTTTCATGGTTAACCTCCTGTGGTGATGAGCGTTTCAATGGCTTCCATTTTCTTTTCGCCAATGCCGGAAACCTCGGTTAATTCGTAAATGGACCGAAAAGGACCGTTTTGATTACGATAATCAATAATCCGCTGCGCCAGCACCTCGCCGATGCCGGGCAGATTGCAGAGCTCTGCATGGGTGGCGGTGTTGATATTCAGCAAGCCAGAGGGAGTTTGCTGACTGGGCTGGGTTACGTGGGGTGCGGAGGGCTCGGCGTTAACGTTTGGCAGGGAAGGCGGGGCGGATGGTGTAGTGGTGGTTGGAATCTCTCCTTGCTCGCGAATGGTTAGTTGGGTACCGGAGAAATTCCTGCCCAGAAAGAATCCTGCGGTAAATGCTGACAATACCAGCGTTATTGCAAGAAGTATAATCGAAGCTTTTTTCATAAGAAGGTTCCTCCGCATTGACGAGCAAGGAATAAGTTGATATAATACTGTTATTATACACGAATTCCTCCTGCCAGACAAGTGCGGAGCCGAAATATTGAGGTAGAATTATGAAATTTAAGCGCATTTTATCGCTGTTTCTGGCGATTTTTCTGCTGGTACATGTGTTCTGTGTTTCTACTTTGGCGCAGAGAGATGAATCCAGCCTGGAGCAGGGCTGCTTTAGCTTGGATGCAAATGCATCCTTGCACCAGAACGAGCAATTGCTGGATACTGCTAAATCGGTGATTCTGTTTGAACTCAATACTCAAACATTGGTGTATTCCTGGAATCCGGATGACCCGATGGATCCGGCGGGTATGAATAAAATCATGACGGCTATGCTGGCGCTGGAATACGGTGCACCGGATGATGTGGTTACCGTGAGCCGCTATGCGTTGGACTCGGTGGCAATTGGCTCGGTTTCTGCCGGATTGATTGCAGGCGAGGAGCTGACGCTGAAGGATTTGCTTTACTGTATGATGGTCAAATCCGCCAATGACGCTGCAGCGGTGATTGGCGACTTTATCGGATGCAGAATAGCGGAATATGAGGGAAAGCCTGTGAAACAGGGAATTGCCCGGTTTGTTCAACGGATGAATGAACGGGCAGAAGAATTGGGCTGTACGGACACCCAGTTCCGAAATCCCACCGGTTTGAGTGCGGCTGGACAATATTCTACCGCCCGGGATTTGGCGAAGATTACCCGGGAGGCGCTGAACCAGGATGATTTTGTGGCGCTATTTTGCGCGACAAACTACACTGTTCCCCAAACGAACAAATCCCAGCCAAGGGAACTGGTGACGTCGAACTATCTCATCAGCAAGGATACGGTGAAAAACCAGTTTGATGAGCGGGTGCTGGGAGGCAAGACCGGCGCCAAGTCCACCACCGACCGAAGCTTGATTTCTTTGGCGGAGCAGGGCGACCAACGCTATTTGGCAGTAGTTATGAGCGCCCAGGGTACCGTGACCGCCAATGGTTTGTCGGTGAAGACCTATGGTTCCTTTGAGGAAACGAGAGCGCTTTTCGATATTGCTTTTAATCAGCATGCCATTACCGAGCTTCTACGGGAGCAGAAGGTTATGGGACAGTTCCGGGTGCAGGGCGGTGAAAACGATGTGATTGGCTGCCCGGCTTCTGCCATTGTGGCGGCGCTTCCGGCGGATGCTAATCCCATGGATGTGAGCTATCGCTGTATTTTGCCGGAAAACGGACTCCAGGCTCCCCTAACAAAGGGACAGGTGATTGGCACTGTGGAGGTTTGGTTCCGCTCGGTTTGCATGGGAAAATGCGAATTGATTGCTATGTATGATGTAGATCAGCCCGGAGTCAACAGCTATTCCATGATTCCCACGGCGGAGGATGAGGCGCGCCATCTGTGGACTATGATTCTGCTGATTGGTGGTATCGCTCTGGTTGCAGTGTTTATTTTGTGGTGCGTGTTCCTTCTGCTCCGCAGAAAGTTGCGTATGATGAAGGTCGAGCGCCGCAGACGGCTCATTGAGGACGGACCTAAGAAGAAAAGGAGAAGAAAGAAATGACGGATTGGACTGAGCTGGAACAAGCGTGTCAGAATTGTCAGGCCTGTCCACTTTGTTCGACACGTAGCAATGTTGTGTTCGGTGTGGGCAATCGGGAAACACAGATTATGCTGATTGGCGAGGGACCTGGCGAGCAGGAGGATTTGCAGGGGGAGCCCTTTGTGGGTCCTGCAGGCAGGCTTCTGGACGATATGCTGTCCATCATCGATTTGGATCGGGAAAAGGTCTACATTGCCAACATTGTTAAATGCCGTCCGCCTCAAAACCGGGACCCTAAGGACGAGGAGCAGGATGCGTGTATCGGCTATCTGCGCCGGCAGGTGGAGCTGATTCAGCCCAAAATCATTGTCTGTCTGGGTAGAATTTCTGCTCGTCGCATTATTTCGCCGGAGTACCGCATTACGCGGGAGCACGGGCAGTGGGTTCGCCGAGGTGGCATGTGGATGACTGCAATCTATCATCCCTCGGCACTGCTGCGGGATGTATCCAAACGTCCGGAAACCTTTGACGATTTGCTGTCTATTCGGGCGAAGCTTCGGGAAATTCAAGAGAACAATTAACGGAATAAACAGCAGGAGCTGGTGCATATACTGCACCAGCTCCTTTATTTTACGATTCTGCTTTGGAATAGCCGATGTAAATACCCAAATCCTTTAGGCAGGACACGTCTTCAACACCTGTGCGGAAGAGGGATACATACGCAAGGGCTTCGCAATCTGCCAGGGGCTCTACGGAGGTGATACCGGCATTGTCGTCCATGCGTATCTGGGCAAGCTGGGACAAGCCCTGCAACTCCCGGAGGGAGGTAAGCTTGTTGCGACTGCCATTGATGGAGGTCAAGGGGATGTCTTCGTGGAATTGGGGGAGCTGTGTGATCAGATTCTCGGAAAAATCCAGACTGCACAGCCTGGTCAGGGAAGAAAGGTGGGTGATGTCAGTGATTTGATTTTTGGAAATATTCAAATCCATCAGGTTGGTCAGTTGGGACAGGCAGCTGACATCGGTCAGCAGATTGTTCGCCAGAGAGAGAACCCGCAGCTCAGTTAGTTGCTCCAGACCCAACAGGGGGTGGCTCCATTCGTTGGTGTCAGGGTCCAGGGTGCTGCTGAGCAGATTGTTGCTCAAATTAAGCACATACAGCCCGGGACATTGTGCCAAAGGAAGTACCGCTTCGATGGAGTTGTGGGACAAGTCCAGTTCCTTGAGCATACCCAGCCCGGACAGTGCCTCCAGGGAAGATGCGGTAATGGCATTGCTGCCGAGGAATACATAGGTTAGGTTGGGCATATAACTCAGAGCGGAGAGGTTGCCAATCATGTTCTTGCTCAAATCCAGGTGGATGAGCCCGGTGGCGGCTGCCAGCTCGTTGATGCCGGACAGACTGCAGTTGGAAAGGGTCAAAGCGGTCAGCTTGGGCAACTGGGCGATGGCGGAGAGGGCTTGAGAATTCAGGGGTGTGCCGGTAATGGTCAATTCCTGCAATTCGCTCAATTCCGACAGGGCAGAGAAATTATCAAATTTTCCATCCTTAATCAGCAGGGAAGTCAGCTTGGTGAATTTGCTCAAATCAGCAAGGGAGGTGACACCTTGGGGCAGAACCATGTCCGTAAAGGTCCAAAGATGCTCGGTGGACAAGGTCTGGTCGGCAGGTAGCTTCAGTTGATCACGCACCCATTGCTCTAGCACAGGGTCTTCCAGGAAGGTGTCTTCCACAATGTCATTGATTATGTAGTGGTATTCAACAAGGGGGCTGACCAGACCGTTCTGGTCAATGCAAAGTGCTCTGACTATGGTGGCGCCCTGAGGCAACTCGATGGGTATCTGAGTGGATGCGGAGTCCTTGGAAGGGTAACTGCCGTCAGTAGTATAATAAATGGTGCAGTTAGGAGCGCTGAGGGTAAGCTGGATGTAATCGTGGTAAACACCGTCGGCAAGATTTGCTGTGGGCGCAGCCGGACGCATCACGTCAAGCTGATTGAAGATGGTAGAATTGCTTACATTGTCCAGCATGTTCACAGCATCCAGGAGCTTGTTTTGTTCAACAAAGGTCTGACACAGCGCAACATAAACATCCACACTTCCGCCGTCGGCAATGGCGGTGGTCAGGGTGTGCTCAGCTTTGGTGTAGTTGCCAGCGTTCTTAAACTGCTGGGCAAGCTCAATGGCGACAGCCTCGTCCTTGCCGGAGTGCTTGTAGGCCAAATCGTAAAACCATGTGGACACGGACAAGTTGCCTTTGGATTCCCAGTAACGGGCCTGATTTAGCAGCATATCCCGGGTGAATTGGGTGTCGTATATAAATAAGTACCAAACGATGCTGAACAGGATTACAAATACCATCAGGATGGGCACCATGATTTTCACTAATCGTTTCATGTAGATGCTCACTTTCGGAGAAAATGTCATATTTATTATAGCTTTGTCGAGAAACGATGTCAAGGACGGACACGTAAAACCAATCAACCATTATTTAACTTACAGGAGGATGTCATGAATTTATTGAAGCAGCTGTTCCAATCGTTGACCGTAGGATTGATTTTGCCGGGACTGTTGTTTTCGTCGGCCGGCAAGGGGCAAGCAGATGTGGAATTGCCGAATCCGGAGGAGCAGGCAAAGCCCGCCACAGAGATTTGGATTCCGGTGTTAAAAAAGGACGGTCGGTTGGTGGCAATGGAGCTGGAGCATTATATTAGCCGGGTTGTGCTGGGGGAAATGCCGGCATCCTTTGATATGGAAGCGCTAAAAGCCCAGGCGGTGGCAGCAAGAACCTATACCCTGCAATGCATAGAGGACGGCGAGCGGCATAATGGGGCGGTTTGTACGGACTATCGGTGCTGCCAGACCTACATGGAGCCGGAGGATTATGTGGGAAACCGGGGTACACAGAAGCATGTGGACAAGGTCTTTGATGCTGTAGCACAAACAGACGGACAAGTTCTGACCTATAAGGGCAAGTTGATTTGTGCCACCTACTTTGCCAGCGCCGGGGGAGTGACTGAGGATGCCCGGGAGGTTTGGGGCGAGGGATATCCCTACTTAATCAGTGTTGAGAGTCCGGAAAGCAGTGTTTATGATGGGGAAAAGGTTCATGTAACGGCAGCGAAGTTTCAGGATAAGCTGGGCATTACCCTGTCCGGTCCCGCACAAAGCTGGCTTGGTCCGGTTAGTTATACCATTGGCAACGGGGTGGACCACCTTTGGATTGGAGGAAAGAAATTTTCTGGGCTGGAGCTGCGTCGCATCTTCGGACTGCGTTCCACGGTCTTTACCATAACGGCTGACAGCACCGGCGTGACCTTCCAGACCACCGGCTATGGACATCGGGTGGGGCTGAGCCAGCATGGGGCCGATGCTTTGGCGGATCAGGGCTATGACTACGAGCAAATTCTTGCGCATTATTACCGCGGGACGACCCTGGAACCGTACGTTCCGCATTGACAAAACCCGCATTATAAGATAAAATACCTTCAAAATTAACTTTTGGAGGGGTTCGTTATGCCTATTCAAATCCCCAATGATCTGCCTGCCGCCGGTGTGCTGCAGCAGGAAAATATCTTCGTTATGACCCAGACCCGGGCGGTGTCCCAGGATATTCGTCCGCTGGAAATTGTTTTGCTGAATCTGATGCCCACCAAGGTGGCGACCGAAACCCAGTTCTCCCGCTTGTTGGGCAATACACCCCTGCAGGTTCGGCTGGAGCTGATGCACATGTCCAGCCACAAGTCCAAGAATACCTCTCAGGACCATCTGCTGAGCTTTTACAAGAGCTTTGACGAGCTGAAGCATCGCAAGTTCGATGGCATGGTTATTACCGGAGCGCCGGTGGAAAATCTGGAATTTGAGGATGTGGATTACTGGCAGGAGCTGACCGAAATCATGGAGTGGAGCAAGACTAATGTCCACAGCACCATCCACATCTGCTGGGGCGCTCAAGCGGGTCTGTATTATCATTACGGCGTGCCCAAGTATCCGCTGCCGGAGAAGCTGTTTGGCATCTTTGCCCATCACGCCGATTACAAGCGCTCTATTTTGATGCGTGGCTTTGATGACGAATTCTGGGTTCCCCATTCCCGCCACACCACCGTCAAGCGGGAAGATGTGGAGGCGGTGCCGGAACTGAAGATTCTGGCATCTTCTGAGGAAGCCGGTGTTTATGCCATTGCCAGCAAAGCCGGTCGGCAGATTTTCATCACCGGTCACTCTGAATACGACCCACTGACTCTGAAGGTAGAGTATGACCGGGACAAATCCCAAGGGCTGCCCATCCACGTGCCGTACAATTACTTCCCCAATGACGACGATACGAAGGAACCCATCGTCCGCTGGCGTGCTCATGCTAATCTGCTGTTTTCGAACTGGCTGAACTATTTTGTATACCAGACCACACCCTATGACATCATGTCAATCAGCAGCATTGAGTGATATTGCATAAAAATAAAACGAACCGCTTGACTTCTTTGTGCAAAACTGATATAATCCTCATGGTAATAAGCGAATACCTTGGGTATATACTTGCAATAGGGGCAAGCGTTTCTACGAACCACCGTAAATGGTCGACTACCAGTGCATAACTTGGTAGTCGACTTTTTTATTGGGAGGGAGCGTATGAATTTATATTTAGAATTGTTTGGCTATCTGGGTACTGCCTTGGTGCTGCTGTCCATGATGATGACCTCGGTAACCAAGCTTCGCATTGTGAATATGTGCGGCTCGGTGATTAGTGGATTGTATGCGTTATTCTGCGGTACCTGGCCCGTGGTCTATTTGAATGCCGGCATGATTGCAATCAATGCTGTGCAGCTGTTCCGTCAGGCGAGAGCCCGGCGGCAGGAAAATGAAAGGAGGAAAGAAGATGAAATTGATTATTGACGGAATGCCAATTACGGCTCAACCGGAGTGGACGCTGCGGGATATGCTGGCGGAGTTGGGACTTTTGACAGGCAAGCTGTCCACGGATCCTCTGGCGGCCCGTATTGCCGGTGAGGTTTTTACATTGAATTATATTCCTTTGCGACTGAAGGATACGGGAGGGGAGTCCTCCAACATCCGCCAGGCTATGCTGGCATCCGACGGCAAGGTGAGTCTGATTCGCTATGGCGATCCGGCGGGCAAGGATACTTATGTTCGGACGACCCAGTTCGTCATTTTCCTGGCACTTCACCGGCTGTGGCCCCAGGCCCGGGCGCGGATGACCTGCACGGTGGGTTCCGGACTATATGTTGAAGTCCGCAATGCACCAGACTTCAGTGCCCAGCGCCTGAAGGAGGAAATCGCTGCTCTGGTGCAGCGGGACATCCCGCTGCGACGCCGTCGTGTGGCGACCAAGGATGCGGTGGCTTATTTTGAGCAGCATGGTCAGATTGATAAGGCAAAACTGCTGAAATGGCGTACGGCAGACTATTTTGACGAATATTCCTATGGCGAATTCCGTGACTATTACTACGGCGAGATGGCACCCTCCACCGGCTACATGCGGGTGTGGGACGTGCGGGAGGCCGAGGGCGGATTCCTGTTCTTATACCCCGACAATCAAAATCCTGACCAGGTGGCAGACTATCAGCACTTACCCCACCTGTTCGGTGTCTACACGGAAGGCGAACGCTGGTGCCAGTTAATGGAGTGTTCCACCGTGTCCGATTTGAATGATTTGGTGGAAAGCGGTCGCATTCGGGAGCTGATTCGGGTCAACGAGGCCTTGCATGAGAAAAATTATTCTCGGGTTGCGGATATGGTCTGCGACCGGGGCGCCAAGGCAGTCATGCTGGCAGGCCCCAGCTCTTCCGGAAAAACCACTTCGGCCAATCGTCTTGCCACCCAACTTCGGGTCCATGGCAAAAAGCCCATTCTCATGAGTTTGGACGATTACTATCTGGATCGGGATTTGATTCCCCCCGGACCGGATGGTAAGTTGGATTTGGAGCATATCAACACCATCGATACAGACCTGTTCCGTCAGCAGATTGGAGCCCTTCTTTCCGGCGAGGAGGTGGAGCTGCCCAGCTTCAACTTCAAGCTTGGCAAGCGCGTTTGGGAGGGACATAAGCTGCGGTTGCACGAGGATTCTGTCATCATTGTGGAAGGTCTGCATGCGTTGAACCCCGTGCTGCAGCCCGAGGGCATTGCGCCGTCGCTGGTGTTTAAGCTCTACGTCAGCCCGTTGCTGCCGTTGAATCTGGACGATCATAACAGAATTCCTACCAGCTACCTCCGACTTCTGCGTCGCACGGTTCGGGATTTCGAAACCCGGAATTCCTCCGTCCAACGTACCATGTCCATGTGGGATTCGGTGCGCAGGGGAGAGAAACGGTGGATTTTCCCCTTCCAGGAAAGCGCGGACGTGATCTTCAACAGCTCTACGCTCTATGAGCTGGCTGTTTTGAAAAAGCATATTTACCCCTTGCTCACCGCCGTAGGCCCTGAGGATGAATGGTACGACGAGGTTCGTGCTGTGGTCAAGGTGCTCAACTATGTCCGGGAAGCGGATGTGGACGATGAAATTCCTCCCACCAGCCTGGTGCGGGAGTTCATCGGCGGTAACACCTTCTACCGTAAATAATCGTAACGCGGCAGAGCATTCTGCCGCGTTTCATTTATGATCTTTGCGGTTAAAATGCTTGCATATCTGGCGAAAATGTGATACAATAGAATAGAGAATTAGGTTTTTCAAGCGAGGAGTCGTTGTTTTGGAGCCGCATTATCGCCTGGAGGGTATCGTGCGTACCCGCAGCGAGGAAATGGAGGACTTTGAGGGTCCGCTGGATGTCATTTTCACGCTGCTCAGTAAAAATAAAATAGAGATTCAGGACGTTTCCATCACCGCGATTTTGGAGCAGTATCTGGCATATCTGGACGAAATGAAGCGGCTGGATATGGAAATCGCCAGTGAATTTATCACGATGGCGTCTCATTTGATGCTGATCAAGACCAAGATGCTCCTGTCTGCCGCCGAGCAGGCGGAAGCTGAGAGTGAGTTGGACTTGCTTCGCCAGAGCCTGATTGAGCGCAAGCGCAAGGAGGCCATGGAGCAGATTCGGGTGGCAATTGGCGTGCTGGAGCCCCGGAATGAAATCGGCCGGTGCATCTTCGTCAAGGATCCTGAGCCCCTTCGCAGGGAAAAAGGATACCGCTACAAGCACGAGCCGGTGGATCTGCTTCGTGCACTGGATACCATTTCTGAACGCAACAATAAAACGTTGCCTCCGCCCACTATGAATTTCAAGGGAATCGTGGGAAAGGAGCCCTACCCGGTTTCCAAGAAGGCCGGTGAGGTCATGCGGCGTCTGCTGCTTAAGGGTATTGAGCGGCTGAAAAATCTGTTCAAGGGCAATCGTTCCAGATCCGAAATCGTCGCCACGTTCTTGGCGGTACTGGATCTTTGCAAAACCAATTCCGTTTCCTTGGAGGACGACAACACCGGCGAGAATCCCAATGTCCGTCTTCTGGATCAAGAGAAAACCAAGGAGGTGACTTGATGGAGCAAACTGAATTACAGCGCGCCATCGAGGCCATCTTGTTTGCGGCGGGCGAGCGTGTGGAAGTCAGTCGGCTTTCCACAGCGTTGGAGGTAGATCCGGATGAAATTATTTCTGCCGCCAATGCCTTGGCGGATACCTACGCTTTCGAGCGACGAGGCATCCGAATTCTGCGGCTGGATAAGGGATATCAGATGGTATCCTCCGGTGAAATGGCTGAGTATGTGACCAAGACCCTGGAAACCCGCAAGCCCCCCAAGCTGTCCTCTTCTCAGCTGGAGGCCCTTACAATCGTGGCATACTATCAGCCTGCGACTAAGGCGATGGTGGAGCAGATTCGCGGCGTGGACAGCTCCTATTCCATCTCAGCCTTGATCAATAAGAAATTGATTGAGGAGGCCGGTCGTCTGAACGTGCCTGGTCGCCCCATTCTATATCGCACAACTCCGGATTTCCTCAGGACCTTCGGCTTGGAGTCTTTGGAGGAGCTTCCGCCTATCGATAAAATCGACTTCGGCGAACCCATTGTGGAGGACGCTCCCGCCGTAGAGGAGGGGAACTGATGGGGTGGCTGATTGCTTTTGGCATCTTATTCCTGCTTGCGATTCTTCCATTGGGCGCCAGTGTCAAGTATAATGCGGACGGTCCTTTGATCCGCATCATCGGCGGTCCGATACGGCTGACAGTTTTCCCGAGGAAAAAGAAAGACAAAAAGGAAAACAAGCCTAAAAAAGAGAAAAAGAAAAAGAAAAATAAGGAAGAAGATGCCCCTTCCGAGGAGGAAAAATCCAAGAAGAAAACGGTAGCCGGCGAGGAAGCTCCCGAGGAGGAGAAGAAGGGCGGCAGCGTTTTGGATTTCCTGCCTCTAGTTCAGGTGGGCATCAATTTCCTTGGGGACTTCCGGCGGAAGCTGCGTGTGAATCGGCTGGATTTGAAGCTGATTATGGCAGGTGATGATCCGTGTGATTTGGCCACAAACTACGGCAGAATCTGGGAAGCCATTGGCAACCTGTTCCCGTTACTGGAGCGGGCCTTTGTTATAAAAAAGCGGGATATCGAGGTCGAATGTGACTTCGAGGCCAGCGAAACGGTGATTTCCGCTCGGCTGGATATCACCATCACTCTGGGAAGAATCATTTCCCTGGCGGTTCGGTACGCAGTACGGGCCCTTATTGAATTTATTAAAATCAAGAATAAAAGAAAAGGCGGTGCTTCTAATGAGCAAGACCATTCCTAACATGTTGGAAAATACCATTGCAAAAATCCGTGAGCTGGTGGACGTGAATTCTGTCATCGGCAATCCTATCACCACTCCCGACGGTGTCACCATCATCCCCATTTCCAAGGTCAGCGTTGGCTTTGGCGGCGGCGGCTCCGATTTTGTTTCCAAGAACGTGAACAAGCACGAAAATCCCTTTGGCGGCGGTGCTGGCGGCGGTGTGAAAGTGACTCCTGTTGCGTTTCTGGTGGTTAAGGATGGCAACGTCCGCATGATGCCCGTTGCGGCTCCTGCCAACACCACGGCCGACCGCATTGTTGAGCAGGTTCCTGATGTGTTGGATAAGATTGCGGCATTTATCGACTCCCGCACTGCTAAGAAAGAAGCTGCCAAGGAAGAGCCTGAGGCAGAAACAGCAGAATAATTTTATCCATTCGGCACAAACTGTTGCCGGGTGAGGAAAGATGAAAAAACTGATTATCAGGACGGCGGCTGCCTTGCTGGCTGCCGTCCTGTTGCATCCATGCTACGCTGGGGCAATCTCTGCCGAGAAGGCCATTCTCATGGATGCGTCCACCGGGCGAGTCTTATACGAAAAGGATGCCAACAGTCGCTCCTTAATTGCCAGCACCACGAAAATTATGACGGCGTTGATTATCTGCGAACAGTGCAATGTGCTCGACCGGATGCAGATTCCTAAAGAGGCGGTGGGCATTGAGGGCTCGTCCATGTACCTGAAGGAGGGGGAAATCCTGACCCTTCAGGACCTGCTCTACGGTATGATGCTTCACAGCGGCAACGATGCTGCGGTGGCACTTGCGATTTACTGTGCAGGAACGGTGGAGGGCTTTGCCCAGTTGATGAACGACAAGGCCAGGACTCTTGGTATGACAGGGTCGCGTTTTGAAAACCCCAACGGACTGGATAGCCCCGGTCATTATTCCACTGCGCGAGATCTTGCGGTTCTGACGTTTTATGCAATGAAAAACCCTATTTTTGCCCAGACTGTGTCCACCAAAACCGTAACCGTTGGGCAGCGGAGCCTGCGAAACCACAACAAATTGCTGTGGCAAGTTGAAGGGGCTGAAGGGGTCAAAACCGGCTATACCAAGGCGGCAGGACGGATTTTAGTATCCAGCGCACAGCGCCAGGGACGGCGCCTGATTGCGGTGACCATTAACGATGGCAACGATTGGGCAGACCATAAAACCCTCCTGGAAGGCGGGTTTTCTAGGTATTCTATGAGGAAAATCGTGTCCAAAGGTGAGGTGCTTGGGGTTCGCACCATTTTTGGCGGTACAAATTCTCAGGTGCAGGTTTTGGCGGCGGAGGATTTCTCCTATGCCCTGGCAGAAGGGGAGGAGCCGGAAATTGTGCTTTCCGGACCGGATTTTGCCTATGCGCCGGTGATTGGCCACAAGGTTGCCGGTACGGCCTATGTCTGCATTGGGCAGGATGTGGTTGGGAAAATCCCCGTTGTATATGAAAATTCGGTTCAACAGGTCGTTCCGGAGCGACTTAGCTTTTGGAAAAGACTTTTTGGAGGTAAAAAATGACGGAGCGCTTGCAGAAAATTCTTGCATCCCGTGGGCTTTGCTCCCGCCGAGCGGCGGAGCAATGGATTACCGCCGGACGGGTCAGCGTCAATGGTCAGATTGCTCAGCTTGGGCAGTCCGCAGACCCGGATGTGGATGAGATTTTGCTGGATGGGGAGCCAATCCCCTCCGGCGGGAAATATGTGTACATTATGCTCCACAAGCCCAGGGGCTTTGTGACAACCTTGTCTGACGAGCAGGGGAGAGCCAATGTGACCCAGCTGGTTGATTGCGGTTGTCGTGTGTACCCCGTCGGTCGCCTGGATATGGACTCGGAAGGTCTGCTTTTGCTAACAAATGATGGTGAATTTGCCAATCATTTGATGCATCCAAAGGCTGAAGTGGAAAAAACCTACGAAGTTTGGGTGGAGCATTTTGAGGCTGGAAAAGAGGCGTTGCTGTCCAGGGCCATTGAATTGGACGGCTATACCATTCGCCCGCCGAAGGTTCAGATGATTGCGGCCCGGGGCAATTCTGCACGCATCCATATCACCATTCATGAGGGGCGTAATCGGCAGGTACGGCGGATGTGCCAAGCGGCTGGGCTCCATGTTACTAGGCTTCGCAGAATTGCGGAGGGGGCTGTTTCTTTGGGCGACCTGCCGAAGGGGAAATGGCGCTATCTGACGGAACAGGAAATTGCGCATCTAAAGAAATAATTTTGCAATTTTATACCCCTGCACTTGCAAAAGTGCAGGGGTTCTGTTATGATGAGAAAAAAGTTGCGGAGGTACTTGCAATGGGAAATGACATTCTTTCTGCACTCCAATCTGACTCCTTCTCTAAGGGTCAGCGGCGAATTGCCCAGTATATTCTGGATGAGTATGACAAAGCCGCCTTCATGACCGCCGCCAAGCTGGGTCAGATGGTGGGGGTGTCGGAGTCGACGGTGGTTCGTTTTGCTGTGAGCCTGGGTTTTGATGGATATCCTGCCATGCAGAAAGCCATGCAGGAAATGGTCCTCAATCGCTTGACTTCTGTTCAACGGCTCGAGGTTGCCAGCGGGCGCATTGGCGACCAGGACATCGTATCGATGGTTCTCCAATCCGATGCGGATAAGCTCCGCCGCACCGACGAAACTCTGAGCCGGGAGGATTTCCAGAAGGCGGTGGATGCCATCGTTGCGGCAAAGCGTGTTTATATTCTGGGCGTTCGTTCAGCAGCGCCTTTGGCGAACTTCTTGGGGTATTATCTACGATATTTGTCTGATAATGTGTATATCGTTACTGCATCCGGTGCCAGCGAAATGTTTGAGCAAATCGTAGGTGTGAACAGTGATGATGCGGTTGTGGCATTTAGTTTTCCCCGGTATTCCACCACCGTACTTAAGGGCGCCCAGTATTGCTCCAGCGCCGGCGCAACGGTTATCGGTCTGACGGATTCCAAACTTTCGCCTTTGGCGCAGGTATGCGACCATGTCCTGCTGGCGAAAAGTGATATGGTATCCCTGGTGGATAGCTTGGTTGCCCCGCTAAGTGTCGTCAATGCCTTGATTGTTGGTGTGACTGCCCGGCGGAGCGCGGAACTGGCAAAGCGGCTTGATATGCTGGAAAATATCTGGTCTGATTATGATGTTTATGAAAAGCGGAGCGAAAAGCAATGAAATATGATGGAATCGTCATTGGTGGCGGTCCGGCTGGAATGTTCGCAGCCATTACAGCTGCTCGGCGAGGAAAGCGTGTGCTTTTGCTGGAGCGCAACGACCGCCTTGGTAAAAAGCTGCTTATCACCGGAAAAGGTCGGTGCAACGTAACGAATAACTGTGACGCCCGGGAGGTTCTGCAAAACGTGCCCCGGAACGGACGATTTTTGTTCAGCGCCATGGCGGCCTGCCCGCCGGATAAGGTGATGGATTTTTTTGAGTCTGCCGGCTGTGCCTTGAAGACTGAGCGGGGCAATCGAGTGTTCCCCGTCACCGACCGGAGCCAGTCTGTTTTGGACGCTCTGCAGCGGGAGCTGCGCCGAAGCGGTGTGACTGTTCGAACCGGGCGGGTTATGAATATTTTAACGGAAAACGGAAAGACTGTGGCGGTGGAGGTTTCCGGTGAGCGGCTGGATGCGAATTGGATTATACTGGCAACAGGCGGTTTGTCCTATCCCACTACCGGATCCACCGGTGATGGTTACTCCATGGCAAAAGCCCTGGGTCACACCGTTACTCCTGCGGAAGGCTCTTTGGTTCCGTTGGAGGGAGCGATGGACTGCGCCGAAATGCAGGGGCTGAGCCTGCGAAATGTGTCGGTAAAACTGCTGGATGTCAAGGGAAAGTTGCTGTTTTCTGACTTTGGCGAGTTGCTGTTTACGCATTTCGGTGTATCCGGTCCTACTGTCTTGAGCGCCAGCGCCCACCTGAAAGGGGAACAGTGCCGGTTGGTGATTGACTTAAAACCCGCTTTGGATGAACAAAAGCTCAACGAACGGGTTCTGCGTGATTTGCAAATGTACAAAAATCGTTCCATGGAAAATGCGCTGACTGATCTTTTGCCCCGGTCGATGATTCCTGTTGTTCTGAACCGCCTGAGCATTAATCGAAATCTGCAGGCGAATTCTCTGAATAAGCAACAGCGACGGGCGCTGGTGGAGCTTTTGAAGGCATTTTCGGTAGAAATTATCGGAAAACGCCCCGTTGCGGAGGCAATTATCACCTCCGGCGGTGTGAAAATCTCCGAAATCGATCCCAAAACGATGGAATCCAAGCTGGTGCCGGGGCTGTATTTTGCTGGCGAAATCATCGATTGCGATGCCTATACCGGCGGTTTTAACCTGCAGATTGCCTGGGCGACGGCTTATGCCGCCGGAATGAGCGTATGAAAAACCACCATTGACAAATCCGTAAAGATGCTATAAAATACATACCAGTTTAGAAACACCTTATGGAGGAATCTACAATGTACGAGAAACTGGTAGCTTACGCAGCCAAGACTTTGGAGATTGATGCTGCTGAGATTAGCCCCGACAGCACCTTCGAGAGCCTGGGTATTGATTCTCTGGACGTGGTCGAGATGGTCATGGACCTGGAGAGCGAGTTGGGCATCGAGCTGGAGATGGAAGATCAGGACATCACCACCTTCCAGCAGCTGGCTGATTTCATCGACAGCAAGGTCAACTAATTTTCATTTTAATCGAATAACCTTGTATAAGCGGACCGGCTTATAACAAGGTCGCACTAGTCGGGGAGATAGCGGTGCCCTGTTACCTGCAATCCGCTACAGCGGGGATGAATTCCCACACCCGGGCTTGTTTGAGTGCTGTCTGGACCACGTAAGTGGCGTTGACGAGACGGTCTTGCGCAACGGAAACCCGTGAACCATGTCAGGCGGGGAACCGAGCAGCATTAAGCGGACCTTTTCGTGTGCCGCGAGGTTGCCGTTTCTGAGCAGGCTGCGTGGATACCGAGTGTTCAACTGGTTCAAATGTGGGTGTGCGATCTTGTTATGAGCCGGTCAGTTTTTACATCATTGATAGAAGAAAGGAGCGGTTTGATGTATCAAGCGCTTTATCGTAAATATCGGCCGCAGACCTTTGATGACGTTTCCGGTCAGATGGCGGTGACGCAGACTCTGAAAACTCAGTTGATGACCGGTCACCTGAGCCATGCGTATCTGTTCACCGGCTCCCGCGGCACCGGCAAGACCAGCTGTGCCAAGATTTTGGCAAAAGCAGTAAACTGTCAGGATTTGCGGGACGGCAACCCCTGTAATTGCTGCGCCGCCTGCCGGGCTATTGATTCCGGCTCTTGCATGGATGTGTTGGAAATTGACGCTGCATCCAACAACGGCGTTGACAATGTCCGTGACCTGCGGGACGATGCCATTTACAGCCCCTCCCAGGTGAAAATGCGTGTGTACATCATCGATGAGGTGCACATGCTGTCCATTTCGGCATTCAATGCGCTGCTGAAAATTATTGAGGAGCCGCCGGAACATTTGCTGTTTATTCTTGCCACCACTGAATTGCACAAGGTGCCGGCGACGATTTTATCCCGGTGCCAGCGGTTCTCCTTCCGGCGCATCAGCCAGGAGGATATCGCCGCACGACTACAGTACGTGGCATATCAAGAGAATATTGATTTAGACGATGCTGCGGCCCGGGTGATTGCCCGCTTGGCTGATGGCGGTATGCGTGATGGCTTGAGCCTTCTGGATCAATGCGCGTCGGCGACCACCGGCGAGCTGAATGCGGAGCGGGTCTATGCCTGTCTGGGCATTGCCGGCGAAAAGAAGTGCGGTGAAATGATGAGCTACATCGCCGCTCATGATACCAGGAGTGCTTTATCGCTGTTTAACCGTCTGTATGCCGATGGCAAGGATTTGGGTGCGTTGATGGATGAGCTGGCTTGCCTGACCAGGGATTTGATGGTCCTCAAAACTGCTGGCAAGGGTGCTTTGTCCATGCTTTCCGGTGTGGCAGAGGATGACCAGGCTATGGAGCTTGCCCGCCGTTTTTCCAGCGGCGAACTGGTACGGATGATGCAGCTTCTTCAGCAAACTATGGTTGGATTCACCCGCAGTGCCAGCCGCCGGGTGGATGCGGAGCTTTGCATTTTGACCATGTGCCAGCCGGAGTTGAGTCTTGACGCAGAAGGACTGAACGCCCGTTTGACCCGTCTGGAGGAGCAGATTAAAACCGGCGCATTTGTAGCACAGGTCGCGCCTGTACCGACTTGCGTGACAGCTCCTGTTGAGGAGCCGGAAGAGGATCGTCCTCCCATGCCGGGAGATGAGGATGCGCCACCCGCTCTGGAGGAGATTACCCCGAGCGTTGCGCCTATGGGTTTCTGGACGGATTTGGCTACCTCCATTCGCCGGGAGCTTAGACCGCCGGCATCCGGTTTCTTTGCGCCTACGCCCAATGCACCGGTGCAGGGAATTTTGAGAGGCAACCAGGTGATTTTGCAGTGTGCCAATTCCTTCACCAAGGAAATGATTGATAAGCCTGCGATTTTGGAAATGGTTGCCCGGAAAGCATCGGCCCAGCTGGGTCGCCCGGTGACGGCGAAGGCGGAGGACAAGTCTGCCAAGCCCGAAAGTAACGGAAAAATGGAGCAGCTGCTGGATTTTGGCAGAGCTCATCCTGATATTATTAAAATTAATGAATAAGGAGATACAATTATGGCTAAAGGTGGATTTCGTGGAGGCATGCCCGGCGGCATGAACCAGATGCAGATGATGAAGCAGGCCCAGAAGCTTCAGCAGGAGATGCTGCGTATGCAGGAGGAGCAGGAAAATGCAACCTATTCTGCCAAGGCTGGTGGCGGCGTGGTTACTGCTACGGTCAACGGCAAGCATGAGGTGCTGGATTTGAAGATTGATCCCGAAGCTGTGGATCCCGATGATGTAGAGATGCTGCAGGATATGATTATCGCCGCTGTCAACGAGGCTATGCGTACGGCGGATGCCGAGGCTGCGCAGAATATGTCCCGGCTCACCGGCGGCATGAACCTGGGCGGTCTGTTCTAAGGGGGCGCCATGCAGTACTTCCCCGCGGCACTGCAGGAGCTGGCAGACCAGTTTGCCCGGCTTCCTGGCATCGGCGGCAAGACCGCTCAGCGTCTGGCGTTTCATGTGCTGAGTCTGCCTCAGGAGGATGCGGAGCAGTTTGCCAATGCCATTTTAGAGGCGAAGAAAACGGTTCACACTTGCCCGGTGTGCCAGAATCTGACGGATCGGGAGCTTTGCCCCATCTGCGACGATTACGGTCGGGACAAAGGTGTGATTTGCGTGGTGGCGGAGCCCAAGGATGTGATTGCCATGGAGCGCAGCCGGGAGTTTGGCGGTGTGTATCATGTGCTTCATGGTGTGATTTCCCCGCTGAATCATGTGACCCAGAATGATATTAAAATCCGGGAGCTGTTGCTTCGGGTTTCCCAGGGCAATGTGCGGGAGGTCATCATGGCGACGAACCCCGACACCGAGGGAGAGGCTACGGCCATGTATATTTCACGGCTTCTGCGCCCCATGGAGATTAAGGTTACCCGGCTGGCCTACGGAGTGCCTGTGGGTAGCCAGTTGGAGTATGCCGACGAAGTGACCCTTTCCCGGGCTTTGGAAGGCAGACAAGAGATGTAAAAAACCAGCGGTACTGTTGTACCGCTGGTTTTTGTTAGAATTGGAACGTATCTTTGATAATTTGTGCTGTTTGGGAAGGGGAGAGGTTGGTGTTTTCCAATCGAAGATAATTGGGGAATGAAATTTCACCGGGGTAGCTCTCGCAGCGGTGGTTTTCATCATCCCGAATGAGCCGTGCATCGGAGGTGGCGACATCCTGCTTGGATGCCTTGTGTGCCAAACGGTTTTCGGTACGGTTGCGCTCCAAACGTACGGATTGAGGAGCAATCAGCTCCACATAGTACACATCCTCGTCTGGTAGATTGAAGATGCCCTTCACCCATTCGATGTATTCCCAGTCCGAGGGCATATCGAAGGCCCACATGAAGGTGAAAATCATGCCGTAATTGTCCGTCTTAGCAAATTCCTCAAAAATGACCTCACGAATCCGGCGAATGGCAGGGCCATGGAAGGAGCCGAAAATCTCCAATACCGGCTCGATGGCCATGTGGTTGTGAAACAGCCGGAAAGGCGTGATTTTGCAGAGCTCCTGCCCAACGGTCATTTTGCCAACGGCGCTATTGCCGATTAAAATCAGTAGTTTCATAGCTTTGCGTAGGTCCGATCCAAGAATTTCTGACTGCTGACAATGCAACGCTTGTGGGTGCCTTCTCCGATTTTGCCGGCTTCGTCATAGGCGGTCAGCTGGAAGGTGATGATTTTGCCTTCTACAGCGGTGACCTCTGCCTCTGCGCGGACCTCAAGCCCCACGGGAGTAGCAGAAATGTGGCTGATGTTCAGCTCAATGCCCACAGTTGTCTGGTCTTCGGACATGGCATCGGCGATGGCTTCGCAGGCGGCGCCTTCCATCAGCGCAACCATGCAGGGGGTGGCGTAGACCAGCAGGGAACCGGAGCCGACCTCGGCGGCGGTGTCTTCCCGTTCTACTAAAGTGGCGACTTCGCCCTTCATTCCAACAGAAATTTCCATAATCATTCCTCCTTTTTTGCTATGATACCCGAAAAAACACAACAAGTCAATAAGGGGTTGCAATTTACGGGGGAATGATGTATAATAAGTACAATTATATCGAAAGAGGGGCTTTGTCATGAAAGTATACGACAAAATCAATCTGACCATGCTCTGCGACTTCTATGAGCTGACCATGGCGCATGGCTATTTCGAGAAGGGCTACAAGGACCGCATCACCTATTTCGACCTGTTCTACCGGCGCTGTCCCGATGGCGGTGGTTTTGCCATTGCGGCAGGTCTGGAGCAGATAATCGAGTATATCCAGGAGCTTCGTTTTGACCCCGAGGATATCGAATATCTTCGCAGCCGCAATCTGTTCAGCGAAGAGTTCCTACAGTATCTGGCGGATTTTAAGTTCACCGGCGATATTTGGGCGGTTCCCGAGGGTACTCCTGTGTTCCCCAAGGAGCCCATCATCACCGTCCGGGCACCCGCTATCCAGGCTCAGCTGATTGAAACCTTCTTGCTGCTGTCCGTGAACCACCAGAGCTTGATTGCCACCAAGGCTAACCGTGTGGTTCGTGCGGCAAAGGGTCGTACGGTTCTGGAGTTTGGCTCTCGTCGCGCGCAGGGTGCAGATGCGGCGATTTTGGGGGCCAGAGCCGCATTCATCGGCGGTTGTGATGGTACGGCCTGTACCATCTCTGATCAGCTCTTCGGCGTTCATGCCGGCGGCACCATGGCCCATGCTTGGGTGCAGATGTTCGATACCGAGTACGAGGCGTTTAAGGCCTATTGCGAGATGTACCCCAATAATGCTACCCTGCTGGTGGATACCTACAACACCTTGAAATCCGGAGTGCCCAATGCCATCCGGGCATTCAACGAGGTGCTGAAGCCCAAGGGCATCACCAAGTGTGGCATTCGCTTGGACTCCGGCGATATGGCTTATTTGAGCCAGAAGGCCCGTAAGATGCTGGATGACGCAGGTTGGACTGAGTGTCAGATTTCTGTGTCCAATTCTCTGGATGAGTACATCATTCAGGATTTGCTCCGGCAGGATGCCAAGATTGATATGTTTGGCGTAGGTGAACGACTGATTACCGCCCGTAGTGAACCTGTGTTCGGCGGTGTTTACAAGCTAGTTGCGGTGGAGCAGGAGAATGGCTCTGTTCAGCCCAAGATTAAGATTTCCGAGAATGTAGGCAAAATCACCAACCCCCATTATAAAAAACTCTATCGCTTCTTCGGCAACGACACCGGAAAGGCCATTGCCGACTACCTGTGCGTCTACGACGAAACCGTGGATGACAGCAAAGATATGGAGATTTTTGACCCCGAGGCAACCTGGAAGGTTAAGACTGTCTATAATTTCACTGCTAAGGAACTGCAGGTGCCCGTCTTTGTGGGCGGTGAGCTGGTGTACGAATGCCCCAGTCTGCAGGAAGTCCGGGCCTACTGTCTGGATCAGGTGGACAAGCTTTGGGACGAGGTTAAGCGTTTCGACAACCCCCACACCTATTATGTGGACCTCTCCCAGAAACTGTGGGATATTAAGTACGGTCTGCTGAAGAAGAATAACTGCCATGAAGCGTAATTCTGCGAGATTAGTGGCCTTTGGTGGCATGATGGCCGCCTTGGCAGTGGTGATTATGTGCCTTGGCGGCGTGATTCCTGTGGCTACCTATGTATGCCCCATGCTCTGTGCAGTTCTACTGACCTTCGTTCTGAAAATGACCACCCGGCGCATTGCATGGGCTTGGTACGGCGCAGTTGCAATTTTATCGCTGTTGCTTGGACCGGATAAGGAAGCGGCGGCGGTGTTCGTGTTCCTGGGCTATTACCCCATTGTAAAGCCCTGGATTGATCGGCGGAAGCTATCCTTCCTGTGGAAGCTGGTGCTGTTCAATGTATCGATTCTTGCCATGTACACCGTATTGATTAATCTGCTAGGTATGGCGCATGTACTGGCGGAGTTCGAGGAACTGGGCACCATTATGACCATCGTCACATTGGTTCTGGGTAATGTGACGCTGTTCATGCTGGATGTGATTCTGGGGCGGTTCGGTGCGAAGAAATGACGAATAAACCGTGGATGCTGTATATTCTGCGATGCGGTGACGGAACGCTGTATACCGGCATTACCACCGACGTTCAGGCTAGGTTTCAGGCGCATTGTTCCGGCAAGGGCGCCAAATATACCCGGGGGCGAGGCCCGCTGACACTGGTTTACCAGGAAAAATGCGAGAGCCATTCCCTTGCGTTGAAACGGGAATTGGAAATCAAAGCCCTGCCCAGAGTGCAAAAAGAACTGCTGTGTAAATGAAAAAGGATTCCTCCTTGGAGGAATCCTTTTTCATTTACATAGAAATAAGGCCGGCATCGACCATCTTTTGCAGACTCAGCAGGATACCCAGTTTGGCATGGGCCCAGGTCAGACCGCCCTGGAAATAGACGGCATAGGGTTCCCGAATCGGGCCGTCAGCGCTGAGCTCCATGGTAGAGCCCTGGACGAAAGCGCCAGCGGCCATAATGACCTGGGAATCGTAGCCGGGCATATCGCCGGGGATGGGGTCTGCATAAGAATCTACAGGTGCGGCAGCCTGGATGCCCTTGCAGAAGGCAATCATGGCCTTTTCGCTGCCCAGCTCCACGGCCTGGATGATATCATGCCGGCTCTCAGTGGCATTGGGCACGCACTTGAAGCCCAGGGGCTCGTAGAGATTGGCGGCGAAAATTGCACCCTTTTCTGCGCTGGCGACCACAGTGGGGGAGAGGAAGAAGCCCTGGTACAGGCTGGGCATCAAGCCCAGGTTGGCGCCAACCTCCTGTCCAAGACCGGGAGCGGACAGTCGGTATGCACAACGATCCACGCACTTCTGGGTGCCGGCGATGTAGCCTCCGATCGGGGCAAGGCCGCCACCGGGGTTCTTAATCAGAGATCCAACCACCATATCCGCACCCACGTCAGAGGGCTCGATGGTCTCCACAAATTCGCCGTAGCAGTTGTCTACCATGACGATAACATCGGGTTTAATAGCTTTGCAAAAGGCTATCAGCTCGCCGATTTGAGTCACAGAGAAGGTGGGGCGGGTGGCATAGCCCTTGGAGCGCTGTATGGTAATCAGTTTGGTTTTTTCGTTGATGGCGGTACGGATGCCATCGTAGTCGAAGCTGCCATCGGGGAGTAAATCCACCTGATTGTAGCTGACACCATACTCTGCCAAAGAGCAGGGGCTGGGGCGAATGCCGATGACCTCCTGTAAGGTGTCGTAGGGCAGACCCACCGGGGAAAGGAGCTCGTCACCAGGCAACAGGTTTGCACTCAGGGCAACCGTCAAAGCATGAGTGCCGCAGGTGATCTGGGGGCGCACCAGGGCAGCCTCGGTGTGAAACACGTCGGCATAGACCTTTTCCAGGTTGTCACGACCCATATCGTCGTAGCCATAGCCGGTGGTGGCGGCGAAGCAGGCGGCGGATACCCGGTTTTTCTGCATGGCGCGAAGTACCTTTGCCTGATTGTACTCTGCAATCCGATCGATGGAGGCGAAGCGGTCGGCGATGCGGGCAAGGGTTTTTTCGCCGTAATCATAAACGGCGGGGGAGATGCCCATTTCCCCATAAAGCTCCAAAAGCTGTTCCATGTTTTCTCGTCCTTTTTAAGCTAAAATTCTGTAAAATTATAACGAAAACCGCCCCGGCTGTCAAGTCCGGAGCGGTATTTTGTCAGTCGTCCTTACGACCGCCGAATATCAGAATCAGTCGCAGCAGCTGCATCAGCGCAACGGCAGTGGCGGCAACGTAGGTCAAGGCTGCGGCGGTTAGGGTTTTGCGGGCACCGCGCTGCTCCTCATCGTTGAGAATGTTCACATCGGAAATGGCACGCATGGCCCGGCGGCTGGCATTGAACTCCACCGGTAAGGTCACAAACTGGAACAGTACAGACAGGCCGAAGAAGGCGATGCCAAGATAAATGAAGAAGGTGGACATGTAGCCCATGGAGGACAAAATCAGACCCAGAATAATCAGGGGCATGGATAAATGACAGCCAATGTTGGTGATGGGGATGATGGCGGCGCGGAACTTGATAGGTCCGTAGCTTTGAGCGTACTGCACCGCATGACCGGCCTCGTGACAGGCAACGCCAATGGCGGCGGTGGAGGTGGAGTCGTACACATCGTCGGACAGGCGGATTACGTTAGACCGGGGATCGAAATGGTCGGTCAGCTTGCCGGAAATACGCTCAATCCGCACATTGGTGACACCGTTGGCGCTGAGCACACGCTGGGCAGCCTGCGCACCGGTGATACGGCGGGAGGAATACTGGTTGGAGTAACGCTTGAAGGTGCTTTTGACATTGAAGCTGGCCCATAGGGAGAGAATCAGACAGGGTAGAACCAGAATGACGTATGTCAAATCAAAGCCGTAATAATAAAACATAGTTATCTCCTTATACAGAATTGGGGTTCATGGCCTCATGCAGGGTGTCGGTGATGGCACCCCGGAAAATCGCCCAGGCTTGGGAATGGAGGGTTTGCAGAGCGCCGGCGGACATATTCACAGGCACTTTGCCGGGCATGTACAAATCCTGATCGAAGATGAAGCGAATTTCGTTGTCCCCCTGGCCGTTTTTCTTCACCAAACCGGGACCGGTGTGAATTTTGACCTTGCAACCACCCCGAATATTGACTTCGGTGTTCAGGTTGGACATGGTTACCATGCTGTCATTCACGTCATCGTCAGTTAGCAAACCTAAGTATGCAGGGGTAATCAGTTCCCGGAAGGGGGTGTTACTCAAATTCAGAGCGTTGCGGGAAATGAAGTTCAAATAACGTAGACCGACTCGCTCGAAATAGGCGGGCTTGTAGGTCTTGATGAAGGCCACCAGAGGCTTATCCAGCTTTCGGGCGAAATCCTCCCACTGGGTGTATTTGCAACAGGAAAGGCTGATGAAGGTGCTGGTCAGGTTTACCCGCCAACAGCCGTCCTCGGAAACAAATTGATGGTTGACCACAGTGGGGGCATTTTCCAGGCTCATATTACCGGGGGTGCCGGTAATCTTTGGCGCAGGAGCCTCCCGGCGCAGAGAATACTGCGGATATTCGGCTCGAATTGCGTCCTGGAATGCCGCCGGAGGATTCACGCTGATTGACAGGATTTCAGGAAAACGAAGCTGACAAATGACTTCCCCAAGCTGGTTGGAGCGATAGATACATCTGGGTTCGGGTGAAAACATGGGACAGTCCTCATTTCATAAATATACTGTATATTATATCCCGATTCTCAAAAAATGCAAGCCCCAGGGAAGATTCCAAATACATTGATCCTTTACATTTCTGTAAATTCTGATATAATATACCATAAAGATTATAATGGGATGGAATAGGCAAGATATTGTGAGGTTCCTTTGCGGATACGTTTGTCCGCTGTGGGCGGTATTTTGCAACCGTTCCTGCGAAATATAGAAGATTGAGATTAATTCAACGAATGGTGAGGGGATCGGGATGAATCAGATTTCTGTACAAAAATTGGACCCCCGGGCAATTTTGCCCGCTTACGGCAGTGCGGAGGCGGCAGGCGCAGACCTTTATGCCTGCCTGGATTGTGATATTGTGATTGAACCCGGCGCAGATGCCTGGGTGCCCACCGGTTTGGCTATGGAGCTGCCCGTTGGTTATGCGGGCTTAATTTATGCCCGGTCCGGACTGGCCTGTAAGCGTGGTTTGGCTCCTGCCAACAAGGTCGGTGTGGTGGACAGTGACTATCGAGGACCTGTGGTGGTGGTGCTTCACAATCACGGCACTCAACCCCAAACCATCAGTCACGGCGAACGCATCGCACAGTTGGTGATTACCCCTGTGATTACTCCGGGATTTGCTTGCGTCGAAGCCCTTTCTGATTCCGGGCGAGGGAGCGGTGGTTTTGGCTCCACGGGAAGATAATCCGTAAAATTTACGGTTTGTTTATATATTGCATCATTTGATTTGATAAAATGCAAATAAGGAGATAAAAATGACGATTGCTACTGCGTTGATTACGTTGCTTGGTGGCCTTGCCATGTTCTTGTACGGCATCGAGCTGATGGGCGACGGTCTGAAAAACAGTTCCGGTGCTGCATTGAAGCGTGTTCTGGAGAAGGTCACGGGTAATGTCCTTCTGGGCGTTTTGACCGGCACTCTGGTGACTGCGGTGATTCAGAGCTCTACTGCGACTATTGTTTTGACTGTTGCGCTGATTGGTGCAGGCGTGTTGAATCTGAAGCAGGCTGTTTCCGTTGTTATGGGTGCCAATATCGGCACCACCGTTACTGCTCAGATTATTCGCCTCGGCTCTATTGAATCCGGCGATAATTGGCTGCTGTGGGCCTTTGATACGGATACCCTGGCTCCCATTGCGCTGCTGATTGGTATCGTTCTGCTGATGTTCATTAAGAAGAAGTCCGCCAAGCCCATTGGCGACATCTGCATTGGCTTCGGCGTGCTGTTTGTTGGCTTAAATTTGATGACCAGCGGTGTGAAACCTTTGATTGGAACCAATGTGTTCGAATCTTTCCTATCTGTGTTGGACAATCCCTTCATCGGCATCGCCTTCGGCTTGGTTCTGACTGTCATTGTGCAGAGCTCTTCTGCAACTGTTGGCATGCTTCAAACTGTGGCGACTGCGACGGCTGCTGCGGCAGCAACGAATCCGGAGGCTACGGTGGTTACCTTCTCCATGGCATATCCCATCATTATGGGCATTAACCTTGGTACTTGTGTGACTACGGCGCTGGTTTGCTCCATCGGTACCTCCAAGGATGCCAAGCGAACCGGTGTGGTGCACATCGCGTTCAACACATTTGGTACAATTCTGTTCATGGCGGTTATGTTGATTCTTGAGAAGAATCATGTCTTTGGTAAGGAGTTCTGGATCGCTACCATTGACAGCGGCGGAATTGCCAATTTCCAGACTATCTTTAATCTGCTGACTGCAGTTGTGTTGATTCCCTTTGCCAGTCAGTTGGTTAAGCTATCCTTGCTGGTTGTGAAGGATGACAAGCAGAAGGAGCACCGCCACCCTGTGCTGCATACCCTGGATGAGAAACTGTATATTTCTCCTGCCGTGGCTGTGGCTGAGGGCACTAAGGCGGTTGCCGCTATGGGCACTATTGCCAAGAATAACTTTGCCAAGGGCTGCAAGCTGCTGGTAGAGTATGACGAAGCTGCAGTTCCCGAAATCGACGAAGATGAAAACTGTCTGGATTCCTTTGCCGACCGCTCTGACCGGTTCCTGATTGGCTTGAGCAAGGTGGTGGAGACCGAAGCAGATGACCGCCAGGTGGATATGCTGATGCAGACAGTGCCTAATTTTGAGCGTATCGGTGATTATGCCACCAACCTGGTGGAGCTGGGGCAGCGCTTAAGTGCGGCCAATTCCAGTTTCTCCGATATGGCTAAGAAGGAGCTGGACCTCATTTGCGGTGCGGTCAATGAGATTCTTGACATCACCGTCCAGGCCTTTGCCACCGATGATAACCATGCCGCCAAGGCTATTGAACCCTTGGAAGAGACCATCGATGATATGGTTATGATTCTGCGGGATCGTCATACCAAACGGCTGAAGAGCGGTGCATGTTCCGTAGATACGGGCTTGGTGTTTATGGAAGCGCTGACCTATCTCGAGCGTGCTTCCGACCAGTGTTCCTCCATCGCCGTTATGATGATGGCCCGGAATAATGAGTCTATTTTGCACAATCACTACGACTATCTGCGGGAAATCCACGCCGGAAACGATGCCGCTTATCGCGCTGAGAAGGACCGCCGGAGAGCCCAGTATATTATGCCGCTGAAGGAAATTTCCTGAGCGAGCTGAATTCAGGAGGATAATTTTATGATGAACAAGCGTGTCAAGGCATGGCTGCTGTGTGTGCTGATGCTCTGCTCCGTATTGATGCTTTGCGCCTGCAAGGGCGATGAGGAGAAGTCCGGCGAGCCCACCACCGCTCCTTCCCAGCCTTCCACAGAGGCAACCAATCCCTCTACCGAGGCGACTGAGCCTTCCACCGAGCCTGCCGCTCCCGGCAACGCCTTCTACAAGGTTACCTTGATTGATGGTTTGGGTAATCCCTGCGGCGATAAGATGCTGGTGACCTTCATGAAGGATGGCCAGAAGGTGTCTATGGTTAAGGTCGATGCACACGGTGTGGCTCTTAAGGAGCTTCCTGCGGGTGATTACACCGTAGTGGTCAGCTCCACCAATTCCGAGCTGAAGTTCTATTATGAAGCGGAATCCGCTACGCTGACTGCAGAAAAAACTGAAACAGAAATCGTTCTGGTCAGTGAGCAGGGCGAAGTGTTCCAAGGCATCAACGCTTATGCTCCTGGTGGTGACGAGATGCTTCCTTATGATGCCTACGCAGTGGGAGCTGGCTGTACCCATGTTTATCTGACCGTAGGGGACCGTTCTTATTTCCTGTTTGCGCCCACTGAGGCTGGCACCTATGAGCTGTCTGTGAACGGTGATGCTGCCACACTGGGTATTTACGGCGCCAGTGTGCACTTTATTCAGAGCTCCAGCACCCTTGACGTGGTGGACAATAAAATCACCCTTTCCATAAATTCCGGTATGATTGGAACCGGTGAAACCGGTACAACGGTCTATGTCATTGGCCTGGATTCCGTTAACGGCGCTGAGGATGCTGTTTTGAATATTATCCGTACCGGTGATGCTGCCTGGACCATCGAACAGGAGCCCTGGATTCCGTATAACCCCAAGATGCCCGTTAGTCCTTTCACTCTCGAGCCGGGTATTACGCTGAAGGAGTTCGACCTGACTGCCTCTACCGATGCCTATAATCTGGTTAAGGATGCCGATGGCTATTATCATCTGAATTCTGTCGATGGTCCCCGGGTTTATGTGCAGCTTGAGGAGGCGTTGTATGGTATTTCCATGCTGGCCATGGTTGGCGAGATTGTTTTCCAGGATGGAGAGTTGATTCCCACCGGTACCGCACCTTTCCGCTATATGTATAACAATGGCAAGGATGACTTCTTCAAGGAGGACTACACCGATGCCATGCGGAAGTACGTCACCAACCGGTGCGAGTACACTGGCGTGTATCCTCTGACTGAGGATTTGGCTTACATTCTGCCTATGGGCATGAAGAACATCGGGTGGCTCCGGGAGGAAACCAGCAACTTCCTGTTCCGGGATTTGGAAGGCTTTAATGAAGAACTTGGTTGGCTGTTCCTTTGCGTCTATGAGGATGTTCAGGCTCCTCCTCAGCCCACCGAGCCCTCCGAGCCCACTCAGCCCAAGCCCACCGAGCCCTCCGAGCCTACTCAGCCCAAACCCACCGAGCCCTCTGAGCCTACTCAGCCCAAGCCTACCAAGCCTACTGAGCCCTCGGAACCCACTCAGCCTAAACCCACCGAGCCTGCTCCTCAGCCGCCTGTTGAGGATAATAAGGATGAGCCTATCGAAATAGGCGGCGTTCTGGAGTTTGATGCTGCAGTTCAGGCCAACCACATTGTTTACTACGATTTGTTTAAACTGGATGAAGCCACACTGATTATCAA
The DNA here is from genome assembly GCA_045119455.1 of Faecousia sp. GTDB lineage: Bacteria > Bacillota > Clostridia > Oscillospirales > Oscillospiraceae > Faecousia. Next base: position 21,706 of record JBGVDR010000132.1, on the reverse strand, counting down.
TAACCCCAACGCCTACGTTATTTATAATAACAAGACCTACAAGGCTGTGAATGGTGTGGTCACTGTGCCCGACTTGTATGTGCGTTACACCAATCAGCCCATCAAGGTTGCCATCGGCAATGAGGGCACTAAGAATGCCTCCTTCCATGTGGAGTTTACTTACCCCGAGGGTCACACCAATAATCCTATCAATGTGACTATGGGTAGCTTTACTGCTAATGTGAAGGCTAATAACGAAGTAGGTGTTAACTATCAGTGGATTGCCACCGCCGATGGAACCTTTACCCTGACTTTGGACGGCATCACTGACGGTGTCAACGCAGCCATCCTCGTCACTCGGGTTGAAACGATTGGAGAAGGGGAGGATGCAATGCAGATTCCGCATACCATTACCCTGGATGAAACCGGTTCGAATACTGTGAGCATTCAGGTAAAGGCTGGCGAGCTTGTGAAGATTAACATCGGCACCCAGCCCAAGAAGAATAAGTACCCCGCCGCAACCATCGAAGTAACCGCTTCCTTCGCCTAAAAATGATTAACAGCTCCTCTGTAATGCAGGGGAGCTGTTTGGTTTTCTGCAATTGAATTGTTTACAGTATCGTAAATTATTTTCTATTGACTGAAAATGTAGGCTATGGTATAATTTAGCCATAATAGGCTTACCATGGTCCGTTATGAGAAAGTCTACACATTATAGGAGGACAAGATGAACAGAATGAAGAAATTGCTGTCTTTGCTGTTGGTTATTGCAATGGTTTGCTCCATCGGCGCCATGATTACCGGCTGCAACAACGGCGAGGAGTCTGGTGCAACCGAAGCTCCTACCGAGGGCTCCACTGCGCCTACCCCGACCAATCCCAAACCGTCCAACCCCACCACTCCCAGTCAGCCCATTCCCACTGATTTTAAGGAGTACAAGGTTTTCGTTTCTACCCTGGGTGGTATGAAGCTGGGTGGCATTAGCGTTTACATCTATACTGACAGCTCCATGACCGAGCTTCAGGATGCAGGCGAGACCAATGCCGAGGGTTATGCGTCCTTTGCCCTGCCTATCTCCAATACTTATCACATTGAAATCCAAGGCCTGCCTGAGGGATATATCGTGAATGCCAGCTATCCCTTCGTGGATGATGTGGCTGATATTAAGGTCACCTCTGCACTGATTACTGACAAGACCCTGTCCGATGCAAATCGTGTTCTGGGCTTGGGCGATGTTATGTACGACTTTACCGTTATGGCCGCCGGCTATATGAATGCCGATGGCGAACGGGTTGATAGCTATGAGATTAAGCTCTCTGATATCATGGCCGAGAAGGATATGGTTTTGCTGAACTTCTGGTACAGCTCCTGCGGTCCTTGCGTCAACGAGTTCCCCTATATGGACAAGGCTTACCTGGACTACCAGGATAAGGCAGCTGTTATTGCGCTGAACCCCATGGAGGACCTGAACACCGTAGAGAACTTTAAGGGTTCCATGGGCCTGTCCGTGGATATGGCCGCCTGCAATCCCGGTTGGGCAGCTGCGTTCAACGTTACCGGCTATCCCACCTCTGTGATTGTGGACCGCTATGGTGTCATCTGCTTGATTGAGGTCGGTGGCATGCCCAGCCAGACTCCCTTCGTCAGCATGTTCGAGCACTTCACCGCTGAGAACTACGAGCAGAAGCTTTGCCCCAATGGCGTAGATGATATCATCGTCAAGGCGAAGCCCTCCGAGCAGATGCCCAGCGAGGAGGACATCGATGCTGCCGTGAACCAGAACGGCGTAAATGTGACTTACCGTCCCGAGGAGAATGACGAATATTCCTTCCCCTTCATCATTGAGCAGTGGGAGGGTGAGAACGTCCTGTTCGCTTCCAACAAGGGCTACAATGATTCCTATGCTATCATCAAGATGGACGTGGAGCTGAAGGCGGGTCAGGCATTCGGCTTCGACTACCTGGTTTCCAGCGAATTGGGCTGCGATTACCTGCACGTTATCGTCAATGATGAGGCAATCTACTCCATTGCCAAGGCGGAAAAGAATCCCCAGTGGAACGGCTGCTATCCCGTGGTTGCCGATAAGGACGGTGTCTATGAGGTGGCTCTGTGCTACATCAAGGACAGCTCCGACTCCATCCCCGGTGAGGGCGCAGTGATTCCTGATAATTACGTTCAGCCTCTGGACGTTGCTATGATTAAGAATCTGCGAATTGTGGATGCATCTGAAATTGATGCCGACACCTATTTGCCCCGCCAGGCCGGTACTTTGACGGACAATGGCTTTGAGTACGTTGAGGTTGTTTATAACCCCAACGATGGCTACTATCACGTTGGTTCCGCCAATGGTCCTCTGCTGCTGGCTGATCTGATGGGCTTTACCCCCTTCCACCAGTCCAAGACCGTGTGGGATTTGGCCTACGGCGGTGAGATTACCATTGGTAATCATAATTACTATGTTGATCTGGAAGACTACTTCAACTATGCTTCCAACTCTTCTCTAACCGGTGTTTGCACTGTTGACAAGACTTTGGCGGAGTTGCTGAAGATTGTTGCGTCCATCGCCGGCTTCGACGGTGACGATAACGAGTGGCTGAAGATTTGTAAGTACTTCGAGGTCTACGGTGAGAATGTAGAACAGCTGCAGGATCCCATCAAGGGTCTGGCTCCTTTCTCTGCCTACGAGGCTAAGCTGGGTCTGAACGTGGAAACCAACTATTTCTACTACGATCGGGTTATCATGCCCCGCGGTAAGTATGCTAAGTTTGTCCCCACTAAGTCCGGTGTCTATCGCATCACCTCCCGTACCGATAACAAGGACGGTGTGAACGGTTGGATTTTTGACGGCGACCGTAATGTTCTGCTGGAGTACGAGTGGGACGAGCGGATGTGGGGCGATAACAAGAACGTCTCCATGGTGTATTACATGGAGGCAGGTCAGGCCTACTACATTGATATCGCCTTCTGGGATGTCTATGAGGTTGGCTATATCTACTACGACATTGAGTACGTTGCTGAGTCTTACGAGCTGTTCCGCCTTGCTTCTCCTGGTTATTTTACCTATGATACTGACGCAACAGGCGAGCAGATTTATGCCATCATTGCTGGTGGCGTCGATGTGATTCTGGGTGATGACGGCTACTACTATGTTGACCTGGGCAACGGTAAGAAGGGCAGCAAGCTGTATGCGGACTTCATCGGCTTCAGCCTGTTCTCTCATCCCATCCTTTCCAACGCCGGCTTGACGGGTATGATTGATATGGGTGCCTTCGACTTCAGTAAGACTGAGGATGACATGACCATCCTGAACGCTATGAAGAAGTACAACAATGACTTCGAAAAGGTCGTGGAGTACATGCTGTCCGAGGCGATGACTGACTTCGAGACCGAGGAAGCACTCAGAGCTTATGTGCAGGATGTCTTCAATGGTGATTTCCATGGCAAGCATGGCAATTTGACCGATGAAATCAAGACTTATGCTGCCAAGATGTATGACGGCAAGCACACCGAGCGCATTGGCTGCGTCGAGGTGGATGAGCGTCTGGCTGAGATTCTGCAGCTGCTGATGGATAAGTACACCTTCGAGAATGTGGATCACTCCTGGACCAAGCTGTGCTACTTCTACGACTATTTGGGTGCTGGCCCCAACGGAGGGTTCGACTACTAATTTACAGAAGGTGCGGATCTGACCATCCGCACCTTCTCACACCATAAGGAGGTTGCATTGAAAACCAAATTGATGCGCTTGTGTGCGTATTTGCTGGCGTTGTCCTTACTTTTGGCTGGCTGCAACAACGGGGGAGAGGAGCCCTCTAATCCCACTCCCGCTCCCACGCCTTCCACCGCGCCTTCTACAGAAGCAACAGAGCCTACTGTGTCTTCTGCAGTAGAACATACCATTACTCTTGCCAATTTGGCTGGCAAAGCACTGACCAAAGTAGACATCCGGGTTTATGCTGATGCGACGTTGACCGACTTGATTGCTGCGGGCAAAACTGACACCAGCGGCAAATTTTCTTTCAAGCGGATTCCCTCTGATGGTTATGTGGCGGTGCTGAGCAAGGTGCCTACCGGCTATGGCGTTGCGCCCTATTATGAGTTGACAGGGGAGAAGACCTCTTTGAAGTTGTCCTCTGCGGATATTTCCAAGGAAGAACTGTACAACATGCAGTTCCGCCTGGGCGATGCCATGCCGAACTTCTCTGTGAGCGGCGTGGATGGTATGACCTATACCCTGCACGAGCTTCTGGAAACGAAGAAGGCCGTTGTGCTGAATTTTTGGTATATGGGATGTGACCCTTGCAAGCTGGAATTCCCTCACATTCAGCAGGCCTACGAAAACTATTCTGATGAGATTGCGCTTCTAGCTATCAATCCCATGGATTCCGATAATCAGCGGATTGCCCAGTTTATGCAGGAGAAAGGTTACACCTTCCCGATGCTCAAGGGTGATTCGGATTGGATTTCCGTGTTCAGCATCAGTGCATTTCCGTTGACGGTGGTCATTGACCGGTATGGAAATATCTGCTTGACCCACACCGGCGGTGTGCCGGATACAGCGACTTTTGAGAATATGTTTGCCTATTTTTGCTTGGACGAATATACTCAGGAATATTATAAATCCATCAATCTTTTGCCGAAAATCGGCGAATAATTTATAAGGAGAATTAAAATTATGAAGAATTTTAAAATGCTGCTGGCACTGGTCCTGGCGCTGGCCATGGTGCTGTGCTTCACTGCCTGCACTGAAAAGAAGGACGATAGCAAGGCTACCACCGCTCCCTCTACTGCTCCTTCCACAGAGGCGACTGATCCTTCCACTGAAGCTTCCCAGCCCTCTACTGAGGCTTCTCAGCCCTCTTCTGAGGCCGGCAATCCCACCACCGAGCCCACTGCCCCCTCTACTGAGACTACCGAGCCTACTACCCCTGCTAGCTATGCTTACGTGATTAAGGTTGTGGACGCTGATGGTAACCCTGTTGTCGGTGCCTGGGTGCAGCTGTGCAGCGATGCAAACTGCAAGCCTAGGCAGACTGATGCCAACGGCATTGCTGGCTACACCGCCGAGGAAACTCCTGCCGGTGATAAGCTGAAGGCTCAAATTCTGACTGCTCCTGGCTTTACTACCCCCGCCGAGAACATCCAGTATTTTGAGAACGGCGTGACCGAAATTGTGTTCACTGTCACAGCGGCCTAATTGATAGCCGATTTCAAGCCCTGCTTGCCCCAATAGGGGAAGTGGGGCTTGTTTTTATGCACTTGCTTGTTTGATCCACGGTAGAAAGACAAATGTGTTATCGTGTTTTCATGGCGAATACACCTCGATTGTGTTGTTTACAATTTGTTTTCGATAAAAAATCTTGCATTTAGCCGGGAAATGAGGTATAATAAAACATGGTATATAATATGTATCGGAATAAATATGAAAGGCGTTATGACAGATGAAAAACAAAACCCTTAGCTTCGTATTAAGGACGTCGCTTATCTGCCTGCTGGTCGCTGCAATCATGGTTGGCTTTATCGGTGCACCTGTTGCTCAGGTATCCGGTTACCAGGCTTCCTACATTGATCGGCTGGAAAATGCACCTTCACTGAACTTGAAGGATTACCTCGACAGTTCTGTGATGTTTAAGCTTCCTGAAAACGTGAAGGATGATCAGGAGATTTCCGTCATCATCACCGTTGATACGATTAACCTGATGGATGCTTACGATAGCTCCAACAAGACCATGAGCTTCAAGGACTTTGCACTCAACAGCAAGGAGGCGGAGAAAATCAATGCCCAGATTGCTGACCAGAAGGCGGAGATTCTTGCAAAGCTGGATGAGCAGAAGATTGCCTACACTTTGGGCGATGATTACTCCACCATCCTCAGTGGTTTCGAGCTGGAGATTCTGGCCCGTGACTTTAATGCAACCTGTAGGTCCCTGAAGAAGGGTCAGGGCATTATCGTCAGCGAGGAATATAAGAAGGCTGATGCCAAGCTGGTTGAAAATGACGTGTTCGTGTATGGCACCGGTATTTTTGACAGCTCCAAATCTCCCTACGATGGCTCCGGTATGGTCGTTGCTGTGCTGGATACCGGTTTGGATTCTGCCCATAGCGCCTTCTCTCCTGCAAACTTTACGTCCAATAAGTTGGGCCTGACCTACCAGGATGTGGCGGCTGTGCTGAATCAGACTGTTGCCAGCGGTATGCACAGCGGTCTGACTGTTGATGATGTTTTTATCAACAACAAGGTTCCCTTCGGCTATGACTATGCCGATAACGACCCTGACGTTTACTCCACTCACAATAATCACGGCACCCACGTTTCCGGTGTTATTGTTGGCAAGGACGATGTGATTACCGGTGTGGCTCCCAACGCTCAGCTGGTTGCCATGAAGATTTTCTCCGATGTGATGGACACCGCTCGTGCCTCCTGGATTCTGTCCGCTCTGGAGGACTGCGTTATCCTGGGTGTTGATGTTATCAACATGTCTCTGGGTACTGCCTGTGGCTTTGCCCGTGAGACCGACGAGGAAATCATCAGCGGTGTCTATGAGAAGATTCGTCAGCACGGCATTTCCTGTATCGTTGCTGCTTCCAACAGCTACTCCTCCGCCTACGGCTCCGAGGCCAATGGTAACCTGCCTCTGACCTCCAACCCCGACATCGGCACTGTTGGTTCTCCCGGTACCTACAAGGGCGTTATGTCCGTTGCTTCCATCAGCGGCGAGAAGACCCCTTATCTGCTGCACAACGGCAAAATCATCTACTTCATCGAGGCCAACAATGGTGCTGCTCAGGAGCAGGACTTCGTGGATAAGATTCTTGGCGACAAGGAATCCGCTGAGTTGGAGTACGTTGTGATTCCTGGCGTTGGCAGCTCCGCTGACTACACCGGTTTGGACGTTAAGGGCAAGATTGTTCTGGTTCGCCGTGGTACCAATACCTTCGAAGAAAAGTCCATGATTGCCGAGGCTCAGGGCGCCATCGGTATCATGATTTACAACAACGTCTCCGGCGACATTAAGATGAGCGTTGGTGATGCCCAGTTGGCTGTCTGCTCCATTTCTCAGGATGACGGCAAGATGCTGGCTGCTGCTGGTAACGGCAAGCTGACCATCAGCAAGAAGCAGACCTCCGGCCCCTTCATTTCTGACTTCTCCTCCTGGGGCCCCACTCCCAGCTTGAACATCAAGCCTGAGATTACCGCCCACGGCGGCAACATTCTCTCCTCCGTTACCGGTGGCGGCTACGATCGTCTGTCCGGTACCTCCATGGCTTGCCCCAACCTGGCTGGCGTTGTGATTCTGCTGCGTCAGTATGTGGTGGAAAATTTCCCCGGCATTGCTGATGACAACGTGAAGGTAAATGAGCTGGTCTACAAGCTCATGATGTCCACGGCTGACATTGCACTGAACAAGAACGGTCTGCCTTATGCGGTCCGTAAGCAGGGTGCCGGTCTGGCAAACCTGTACAAGTCTTTGGATACCAAGGCTTACATCACCACCTTTGATAAGAATGGTGAGGCCATGGATAAGACCAAGCTGGAGCTTGGTGATGATGCCAAGAAGACTGGTGTCTATGAGATGACCTTTGCCATTAAGAACTTCGGCTCCGCCGCTCTGTCCTATGACATTGGCGCCTATGTTCTCACTGAGGGTGTCAGCGACACGCTGACCAACGCTGGTGAGACCACCGTTACCGAAGAGGCATATGCTCTGGGCGGTGCCATTGAGATTGTTTCCGTCTCCGGCGGTACTCGCAATGGCAAGAACGTTACTGTGAATGCCGGCGAAGAGGCCAAGGTTACCGTTAAGATTACGCTGACTGACGCTGACAAGAAGTATCTGGATGATTCCTTCGAGAACGGCATGTATGTGGAAGGCTTTATCACTCTGACTGCCACCGCTGGCACTGAGATTGATATGAGCATTCCTTACCTGGCCTTCTACGGCGACTGGACGGTTGCTCCTCTGTTCGACCGTGAGTACTACGAGACTCACGCCGATGAGCTGGATGACGGCCTGTCCCCTGAGGATAAGACCATGGCGGATGCTTATGCAACCCGCCCCATCGGTGGTGTGTCCGACGACTTTGTAAGCTACCTGGGCACCTACTACTTCCTGCAAGATCCCAAGGATATGGTCATCTCCGCCAACAAGGACTACATCGCTCTGTCCAATACCGAGGGCACCATTCACTCCCTGCGGTTTGTATGGGCAGGTTTGCTGCGTAATGCCGAGCGCATTGTCATCACCATCACTAACGATGCAACCGGCGAGGTTGTGTTCGAAACCGTTGACTATGATGTGCGTAAGTCTTACGGCGACGGTGGTTCTATCTATCCCGCCAACGTCGAGATTGAGTTCGACACCATGGACTACAATCTGCCCAACAACTCTGAGTACACTGTCAGACTGGAGGGCTTCCTGGATTACGGCGATGGCGGCACGGATACCAACGAGCGTAACGTCTTTGAATTCCCCCTGGTGGTGGACTTTGAGGCTCCCACCGTTACTGATGTTCAGTACTATTATAAATATGATAAGACCATGAAGATGAATCGTCTGTATGCCAAGGTCGGCATTTACGACAACCACTTCTCCATGGCTTCCCAGGTTAGCTACGTTACCACTGGTACCGATCCCAAGACCGGCGAAGCTGTAGCTGAAATGAAGTCCTTTGAGACTTACATGACCCCCATCTACTCTCAGCGCAACACCACCACCTATGTGGAGTACGAGCTGACGGATTACATCCAGAAGCTGAAGCATGAACCGATTACCAAGAACACCTTCTGCCTGACGGTTTATGACTATGCGCTGAACTACGCTACTTACGAAATCGGTCTGCCTGCCAATTTCATCGATTTCTATTTTGAGGGCCTGGAGGGTGGTTTGACTCTGAGCCCCAACGAGGTTTATTCCCTGCAGCCTCTGACCCATCCCAATACCGAGTGGGGAACCCTGCTACACTTCGAGTCCGATAAGAACAGCGTCGCCCGTGTGGTCAACGATAAAATCGTTGCTGGCGAACCCGGTACTGCCAGAATCCGCGTCCGTGATCCTCAGTCCGGCAAGAGAATGTTCTTCACCGTCACCGTTCTCGGTGAGGGGGATGAGGGCTACAAGCGTTTGGATAAGCCTGTGGCTGATGTGTTCCGCGTCAATGGTTATAATACCTTGAAGGCCTATTATCAGATTAATAGTGAGGACAAGAAGATTGGTGATACCGGCGATACCCGGTTCTTCGAGGGCAAGTACAATCTGACTATGTATCCGTCTGAGGCAGTTCGTCTGAACTATGACCTGGATGCATTCTTCCCCGAGTCCACCAGCGTTGTCTTCGAGTCCAGTAACGAAAAGATTGTTACTGTTGACGAAACCGGCAAGATTACTGCGCGTGCCGAGGGCTATGCCTCTGTGACCATGCGTGTGCTGTTGGATGGAAAGAGTACCTATTATTCTCAGAATATTTCCATTGCGGTCAACGATCCCTTCGTGACCACAGGCGCAATCCTGACCCATTATTTCGGTAATGGTGGTACGGTTGTGATTCCTTCCAAGCTGTCCTTGACCGAAATCGGTAACTTCGCGTTCTCTAACTTTGAGTACGTGCTCAAGACCGAGGAGGAGCTGGCGTTTGACGATGCCGAAACCAGCAAGCAGTGGTTCCTAGGTGACGACACAATCACCAAGGTTATCATTCCCGAGGGTGTCAAGAAGATTGGTGCCTACGCTTTTGCAAATCTGACTAAGCTGGAAGAGGTTGTTCTGCCCTCTACTCTGGAGGCCATTGAGTATGGCGCATTCTACAATTGTAAGAGCCTAAAGAAGATTTCCTTCAGCTCCACGAATAATCTGAAGATTATTAACCAGAGTGCCTTCGAAGGCTGTAACCTGCAGGATACCATCGATCTGTCCGCGGTTTGCATCATTTCTGATTATGCCTTTGCCGGCAACATGGAGCTTAAGGGTGTGACTACCTCCGAGAACCTGCTGTCCATCGGTAAGTACGCATTCGCCGGCTGTAAGAAGCTGACCAATGTGGACATCAAGACCGCGAAGGTTAAGTATGGCGCTTATGCGTTCACCGGCTGTGAGTCCCTGACTTCCTTCTACGTCAACGCATCCGTTCTGCCCGAGGGTATGTTTTATCAGTGTAAGGCTCTGGAGCGTGTTGTCATCGGTCCCGATGTGAACGAGGTCAATCCCTTCGCCTTCCGGGATACCAAGGTTAGCTCCTTTGAAATTAAGGAGGGCAACCTGGCCTTCCTGGTCCAGACCGCTGATTACATTGTTTCTGCTGACGGCAAGACTCTGATTGCTGTTTCTCCTGTGATTCAGGGCGCATTTACTACCGAGCATCTGGGTGAGCTGGATGTGACTACCGTGGGCAAGGGTGCTTTCTCCCACAATGTAAAGATTACCTCCGTTGTTCTGCCGAACGTGACCAAGGTAGGGGAGTACGGCTTTGGTTCTTCCACCATGCTGGCTTCTGTGACTTTGGGCGACTTGACCGTCATCGGTGATTATGCATTCTTCGAGACCGCTATCAGCCAATTGCCTGCTTTTGATGTAAATACGACTCTGGGCAAGTATGCCTTCTCCCACACCAACGTGGTCAACGTCGTCATTCCTGATAACGTGGTCCTCCCTGAGGGTATCTTCAGTGAGTGCAAGAAGCTTACTTCTATCACTATTGGTAACAATGTGACCATTGGCGATTATGCCTTCTCCATGGATAAGAGCAATGCTTTTGAGATTAACAGTAAGACTGAAAATGGCAAGAAGTATTTCTTCTATACCTTCAAGACTGCTCTGAAGGAGCTGACCATTGGCGAGAATGCCGTGATTGGTGAAAATGCCTTTGCTTTCGCCGCCAGCTTGGAAAATGTTACCCTGGGTGCCAATGCTAAGATTGGTAACATGGCCTTCTACAATGCATGCAGCCTCAAGAATATCGACCTGTCCAAGGTTCTGGAGATTGGCGACTATGCTTTCTCCGGCGATGTGTATTACGTCTGCATGGATGATGGCATGAGCATTGCTGCTATCACCACCGAGGGTAAGTACATGTACACCTACCATGGTCCCGCACTGGAGCGCATTGAACTCAATACCGCTGCAACCATTGGCAAGTACAGCTTTGCTTACTGCCGTGAGCTGACTGACGTTGTTCTGAATGATCAGATTACCGTGATTCCTGAGTATGCGTTTGCCGGCTGTATCTCCTTGGTTCATATTGATTTGTCCAAGATTGTGACCGTTGGCGACAATGCATTCATCGAGGACGCTGCCCTGGTTAGTGTGGATTTGTCCTCTGCTGAGTCTGTTGGTCAGTATGCCTTCGTTTACTGCACCGCTCTGGAGAATGTAAAGTTCAGCCAGAACGGCACCGACATCGGTGAGGGTGCCTTCTCCTACTGTAAGAAGCTGGTCAGTCCCGAGAATCTGCAGTACTGTGAGAACATCGATTCCTACGCCTTTGCACATACCGGCATTGTGAATGTGGACTTGTCCGGCGCGGTCACTCTGGGTGATTTCGTATTCTTGAAGGAGACGAAGACTCCCTTTACCGTGAAGCTGGGTAACAACCTGGTTAAGGTTGGTGACAATCCCTTTGCCATGTGCTTGATTCAGCCTTTCTCCAAAATTGACATCCTCAATGTCAACGGCGTAGAGTACCCTGTTGAGGTTTATACCTTCAACCTGTCCGATAAGGTTCTGGTTGTCGACGGCTCTCTGTATGCAGTTGTTCCAAATGGCGGTATGGAGCTGATTGTCTATGCCGGTATTGATAACAACAGCGCTGTTGTGGCCGATGGCACTATCCGTATCAGCGCCTATGCCTTTGCTTGCAGCGATGTGCGTGTGGTTACCTTGGCTCACACTGTGGAAGCTATCGGTCATAAGGCGTTCTTTGGTTGCAATGCCCTGCAGACTGTGGTCTTCACCAGCTATGAGGCTCCCGTTTTGGAGGAAGAGTTCGACTCCGCCTATTATGAGTCCTTGGAGCACCTGCCCGGCACCGGCGATTTCGGCACCTACCAGGATTACGATGGTACCGAGGTCACCATTACCGGTATGGGTCTGATTCCTTACTTCATGTGGAATGCCAGCGGCGGCATGTACTCCAACTGCTTCTATGGCGCCAACTTTGTTGACTATATTGGCTATGTGGACAATAAGCTGACCATGGTTAAGCCCGTAAACGGCCAGCATTATGAAACCTACATTACCGGTCAGTACTTTGGCACTGTGGTCAATGGTGCTGCCGGCGCCGATGCTGCCACTCTGATGGCAATCACTCTGATTGATCAGTTGCCCAATAGCGTTAGCCTTTCTGACAGACCTGCGGTTGAGGCTGCCCGCGCTGCCTACAACAAGGTTGTCAATAAGGAGCAGCAGGCGCTGATTAAGAATTACAGCAAGCTGGATGCCGCTGAAAAGCGTCTGCAGAAGCTTTCCGAGGTGGAGGAGGAGCAGCCCAGCACCGAGCCCACCACCCCTGATGTCCCTGTTCAGGAGCAGACCGTGGAGAAGACCAATTTGACTTGGTTGGCCTGGGTTGTGCTTGGTCTGGGTGTCGTTGGCGTTGTGGTTGCCGTGGTCATTGACCGGGCAAGAAACACCAAGAAGAAGTCCGCAGCTCAGTCTCAGAATCAGGAATAACTGATTTTTGTGATTTGACTAACAAATAATGAAGTGGAAAATCCTGTACAGGCCCATTTTGGGTCTGTACAGGATACCCACGTGAAAAGGATGATGCGGAAAAATGAAATTTAAACTGAAATCCGCCCTGGTGATTTGCTTGTTGCTTGGGGCATTGATCTTCATAACCGGTTGCACACCGGAGGATAATCCCTACAAGGGTTATGATGAGGATGATTTTAATGTCACCGTTCGTTTTGATGCCGGTGATGGTACCTTTATGGACAACGTCAGCGTTGTCGCCGATACCTTTAACATTAGCGGCATGAAGACCAATGCCAATGGCAAGGTTGTGCTGCCGCTGCTTTCTCCCACTGATACTGCCCGTGGTGATAGAAATTACTATCCCAACCTGGGCAAGGGAGACTGCTTCCTGGTTGGCTGGTATACCCAGCGCACCGAAAATCCTGATGGGGAAGGGTACACCTATTCCGGCCTGTGGGACTTTAAGTCCAACAAACTTGAGTTGGATCCCAATGTTGAGTACTCTTCTGCCGACCCTGTTCTGACTCTATACGCCGCCTGGGCCCCCAAGCTTTCCGTTGAGTTTGTGGATGTGACCACCGGTGAGAGCAATACCATTTCCTATGATCCCAACAATGGCAGCATCATTATGCCCAGCTGGGATATGAAGACAGGCACCCTCCAAATGGGTAAGATTCCCGCCAAGAAGAACTATACCTTTGACCGGGCGTTCTACGACGAGGGCATGACTCAGCTGGTGGACACTGCGGAGCTGAAGCATTCTGCTACTGTCGACTATTCCACCGGTACGGTCACCAATCCTTCCATGAAGATCTACGTTAATTGGAAGGAAGGCAACTGGTATCGCATTTATACCGCCAAGCAGTTCCGTGATTTGGCCAGCACCAATGGCAACTACGAAATCATGGCAGACCTGGATTTTGAAGGTAAGTGGTCCACTACCTTTATGCATGGTAAGTTTAATGGAACCATCGTTGGTAACGGCCACACCTTTAAGAACATTGCTGCTGAGCAGATTAACAACGACAAAACTGTTTCCGGTCTGTTTGGCAACCTGACCAGCACCGCCAAAATCAGCGACCTGAAGTTCGAGAATGTTAGCTTCTTTATCAAGGCCGGCACTCGTAAGTTGGGTTCCTCCTTTGGATTGTTCGCCGGTCAGATTAGCGAGGGCGCAACAATCACCAACGTTCAGGTGCTGGACAGCGTGCTGAAGATTAGCTCCAACATCACCTACAGTGACCAAGTGCCCTACATTGTCGGCCGCGTTTGCGGCATCGGCTACGATCCGTCCATCATGGATTCCTCCGGTATCCGTGTGGAGGCGGTCAACGAGGAACCCTCCGCAGGTGCAACCACCTATAAAGTGGTCGAAATCGAGGAAATCGATGGAAACATGATTAATGTTTCCGTCAAAACCGTTCCCGTTGAACAGACCCCTTCCGAAGCCCCCAGCGAACCCATTTCTTAATAAAAAAGGAGAGTAACCATGAAAAAGAGAGTTCTTGCAATGGTCCTGTGCATTGTCATGTGCCTTGGCATGATGTCGATGTTCACTGGCTGTAAAAAGGATGGCGGCTCCTCTGCCGCAAAGCCTGATGCTTTTGTTATCATGTCCGAAAATCTGGACGGCCTGTTTAACCCCTATTATTCCACCTCCGCTCCCGACGGCACCATCGTCAGCATGACCCAGATTGGCATGCTGGGCTCCAACTTTGTCGATGGTAAGGTGCAGGTTGCTTACGGCGACAACGAGGCTGTTGTTGTTAAGGATTATGATATCATCGAGAACGATAACGACACCACCACCTACACCTTCGTTCTGAAGAATGGCATCAAGTACTCTGATGGTCACCCCCTGACCATGGAGGACGTGCTGTTCAACTTCTATGTCTACCTGGACCCCGTTTATACCGGTTCTTCCACTCTGTACTCTACTGCTATCGTTGGCCTGGAGGAGTACCGTACTCAGCAGGTTACCTCCGGCAGCACTGACGGCAATGAGCTGATTAACAAGGATGCTGCTGCCCGTGCAGAAAACCGTCTGAATGAGCTGGTTGATCTGTTCCTGCAGAATAAGGAAAACACCAGCACTGGTGAGTTCCCCTATGCTATGATGGTCAATGCCATCAAGAACCACACCGTATCTTCCGGTTATAAGAACGCTGTTGCTATTCCCAGCAAGCAGGGTGAGGTCACCTACCAGAACCTGCTGGCCGACTACGAGTACGCTCTGAAGCTGTTCCGTGAAGAGCTGGAGGCTGATTACGTCAACTGCCAGGATTCCTACACCGAGGAGCCCTACAAGTCTCACCCCGAGTTCCAGGATGAAATCTTCCGCTTCATGTTCACTGAGGGTTATTTTGTTGATGTTGTTTACCCCCGTGGTGATGATGGCAAGTACGATTACACCAAGATTGAGTCCATGACCAAGAAGTATGATCCTTCCATCATTAATACCAAGGAGAAGGCCATTGAGTACGTCTTCAATTCCTTTGTGACCAGCAAGTTCGACATGGTCCTGAGCGCTTTTGCTACCGCTGGCAAGCTGGTTAGCGAGTATACCGCCAAGGCTAAGGAAGTCATTCTGCGCACCAATGCTGGCGATGGCGATCTGACCATCCCCAACATCTCCGGTATTGTTTCCCTGGGCCACAGCGAGCTGGCTGGCTCTGAGATTACCGTCAACGGCAACACCTACAAGGTTGCCAAGGAGCACAATGATGACGGCACCGTTGTCAATGCTGAGGAGTATGACGTTCTGCGCATTACCATCGAGGGCATTGACCCCAAGGCTATCTGGAACTTTGCTATTCCCATCGCTCCTCAGCACTACTACGGTGAGGGCAGTAAGGTTGGTATGGACATCGCCAACAACAAGTTCGGTGTTGAGTTCGCCAGCTTCAGCTTCATGTCCGACATTATCCAGTCTCCCCGTAACGTAAGTGTTCCCATGGGCGCCGGTGCCTACCAGGCTACCAACGCCAACAACGATTCCAATCCCTCCGGCACCGCTTTCTTCAGCGATAACATTGTCTACTTCAAGGCGAACCCCAACTTCGAGACCGTCGGTTCCGGCATCAGCAATGCCAAGATTGAGAAGGTCCGTTACCAGGTCGTAAGCTCCAATAACGCCATCGGCGCTCTGGAGAGTGGATCCGTCCACTATATTTCCCCCGCACTGACCAACCAAAACTTCGATAAGCTGGAGAGCATGAAGAGCAATGGCTATGTGAGCCTGCGTAGTCGCCAGCTGGGCTACGGTTACATCGGCATCAATGCCTCCAAGGTTAAGGATCAGAACCTGCGTAAGGCCCTGATGTGCGCTATGAACACCTCCCTGGCTCTGCAGTACTACCGTGCTGACTCCGTCGAGCGTATTTTCTGGCCCATGAGCATGGTCAGCTGGGCATATCCCTCTGAGAATGCCAACGATAACGGCAAGGATTACCCCCAGATGGGCAAGTGGGACGTGGATATTGCCAAGGAGAACATCCAGAAGTATATGGAAGCTGCCGGTGATTACAGCGAGAAGGATCTGAAGATTACCTTCACCATTGCCGGCTCCACTCTGCAGGATCACCCCACCTACCTGGTTTTCCGTGATGCCGCCGAGCTGCTGAACTCCATGGGTTGGAATATCACCGTCGTCTGCGATCCCCAGGCTCTGATTAAGATTTCCACCGGTTCTCTGGCTGTTTGGGCCGCTGCTTGGTCCTCTGCTTTGGACCCCGATCTGTACCAGGTCTATCACCAGGATTCTACTGCTACCAGCACCCTGGCCTGGGGCTACAACTGGCTGAAGAGCGAAGGCTCCACTGCCGAAGAGAAGGAAACCCTGGCCCTTCTGTCCGACCTGATTGACCAGGCCCGTGAGACCAATGATCAGGAAAAGCGTAAAGAACTGTACGAGAAGGCCATGGGCTACATCCTGGATCTGGCAATTGAGCTACCTGTCTACCAGCGTGATGTGCTGTACGCTTACAACAGCAATGTCATCAGCAGCGCTTCCATGCCTTCCGAAGTGAACCCCTACTCCAGCCCCCTGGACCGCATTTGGGAAATTGAGTTTGCCAGCTGATAAAGGCGGGATTTGACTTATGTTAAAATACATACTGAAAAGAATTGGTTACGCAATTCTTGTCCTGCTGGGTGTATCGCTGATTATTTATTTTCTGACCCGGTTGATGCCCATCGACTTTGTCCGGAATAAGCTGGCTGCCATCTCCACCAAGGGCGACGTCAGTCAGGAATTGGTTGATGCCATGTATAAGTCCTACGGCTTGACTGAGAACGCAAGCATTGGCGAAATCTTTATGGGCTATATCAATTGGCTCAAGGACCTGCTGCGCTTTGACTTGGGTGACAGCTTCCTGTACAAGATTCCTGTTACTCAGAAGATTGCCATGCATATGGGCACTTCCTTCATGATTGCTGCCATTGCTACTGTCTTTGAGTTCTTGATTGCCATTCCTCTGGGTATCACCGCGGCAACTCACCAGTACAGTCTGCGTGACTACGTCGTGACCATCTTGGTCATGATTGGTATTTCTCTGCCTGCGTTCTTCTTTGGTAACATTCTGAAGAACTTCTTGGCTTACCAGCTTGGCTGGTTTGAAGCCACCGGTATACGAACGGCAACCACCGACTATGCCGGCATGGCATTGATACTGGACTATGTGCGACACGTCTTTATTCCAATATTGACAGTCGTTATCCTAAGTATTGGTGCCCGAATGAGAATGACCCGTACGAATATGCTGGAGGTTTTGAACTCCGACTATATCCGTACCGCCCGGGCTAAGGGCCTGAAGGAGCGTGTGGTCATCAACAAGCATGCGTTCCGTAACACCATGATTCCGCTGGTCACTTCGCTGGCCGGTCTGTTACCGTCTTTGTTCTCCGGTGCTATCATTACCGAGCAGGTCTTTGACCTGCCCGGTATCGGTAACATTGCGCTGAAGGCTATGAATGCCGGTGACCTGCCCTTCATCATGGGTTACAACATGTTCCTGGCTGTCCTTAGCGTTATTGGCGTGCTTCTTGCCGACCTGATGTACGCTTGGGTCGATCCCCGCGTGAAACTGAAGTAAGGAGGTGCGATATGGACGATCTTGAAGTGAAAAACTCCACCGAGGAAGTCGTGGCAAATGACATCCCCCTGGATAAAAATGTGCGTCTGATGTCGCCCACCCAGATGCTTCTGCGCCGATTCTTCCGTTCCAAGCTGAGTATTATCGGTCTGGTGATGGTTATCGGTTTGTTCCTGTTTTGCTTCCTTGGCCCTGTGGTGTATTCCCAGTGGGGGGAGACGGAGGCCGATGCCTCCGGCAAAATCGACTATGAGGAAACCCGTGTGACCTATACCATTGACGGCGAAATCTATGAGATTATGCACGTCAAGGAGGTTTCCAAGGAATACAATACTCACGCCGGCATATCCGGTGATCACCTGCTGGGTACGGATAACCTTGGTTATGACGTTCTGACCCGTCTGATGCACGGTGGTCAGGTGTCTTTGCTGGTCAGTTTTATGACGGTTATCCTGATGACCATTCTTGGTGTCATCATTGGCGGCATTGCCGGTTATTTCGGCGGTGCGGCTGACAATGTCATCATGCGTATCTGCGATGTTCTGATGTGCCTGCCCGGTATCCCGGTTCTTATGATTCTCAGCTCCGCAATGGACGGCTGGGTAGAGCAGGACCTGGTAGAAGAGGGCATGCGTATTTACATCCTCATGTTCTTCCTGACTCTGATTTCCTGGCCTGGCATCGCTCGTCTGGTCAGAGGACAGATTCTGTCCCTGCGTGAGCAGGAGTTTATGGTGGCTGCGGAAGCCATGGGTTACTCCACCAGCAGAAAGATTTTCAAGCATCTGATTCCCAACGTCATGCCTCAGCTGATTGTTCAGATGAGTCTGAGCCTGGGCAGCATGATTCTGTATGAAGCAACGCTGTCCTTCCTGAACATGGGTATCAAGGCCCCCTATACGGCCTGGGGATCCATGATTAATATCATTACCACTGATACTGAAATCCTGCAGAATTATCCTCTGATTTGGGTGCCTGCGGGCGTGTGCATTGTCATTGCTGTTCTGGGCTTTAACTTTGTTGGCGATGGTCTGCGTGATGCACTGGATCCCAAGGGAAGGAGATAATTTATGGGCAAAGAGAATACTTCCAAGAATTATCTCTCCGGCAAGGAAATTCGCGCCATTGCCAAGGCTAACGCCAAGGAAATGAAGCGCTTGGAGGCTTTTAAAAAGCGCCGCGCCAGTGAGGAAGAATTCACCTCCGCCATGAAGGATGACAACAATATTCTGGAGATTGAGGACCTGCACACCTATTTCTTTACGGAGCAGGGCGTGGTTAAGGCAGTCAATGGTGTTTCCTACAATGTTCCTAAGCATTCCGTTGTGGGTGTTGTAGGTGAGTCCGGCTGCGGCAAGTCCGTCACCAGCATGTCTGTTATGCGTCTGATTCAGGGACCCACTGGTCAGATTGTCAGCGGTGCCATCAGATTCAAGGCCAAGGAGCATAATGCTGAAACCGGCGAGGCAGAGGAGAAGGTCTATGACATTGCTCAGATGCCCACCCGTGAGATTTATCGAATCCGAGGCAAGGAAATCGCAATGATTTTCCAGGAGCCCATGACCTCTCTGAACCCCGTTTTCACCATTGGCCAGCAGTTGGATGAGGTCTCTTTCCTCCATATGCCTGACTGCACCAAGGAAAAGGCGAAACAGAAGTCTGAGGAGATGCTCCGCCTGGTCGGTATCATCCCTGAGAACGTCTATGGTGCGTTCCCCCACGAGTTGTCCGGTGGTATGCGTCAGCGTGTCATGATTGCCATGGCACTGGCTGCGGAACCCCGTCTGATTATCGCCGACGAGCCCACCACCGCTCTGGATGTGACTATTCAGGCACAGATTCTGGATTTGCTGCAGGACATCAAGAACAAGATTGATGGATCGATTCTGCTGATTACCCACGACTTGGGTGTTATCGCTGAGATGGCTGACTATGTTGTGGTTATGTATGCCGGTAAGGTGATTGAGAAGGGCACCGTCATGGAAATCTTCCAGGATCCCAAACATCCCTACACCATTGGTCTGCAGAAGTCCAAGCCCACTATGACGCTGGACGATGGCACCGAGCTGTATAACATTCCCGGTAATGTGCCGAATCCCATCAATATGCCCTCTCATTGCTATTTTAAGGAGAGATGCTCCATGTGCACCAAGAAGTGCTCCGGTGAATATCCGGGTATGGTGCAGGTGAGCCCCACCCACTTTGTGGCATGTCATTTGTACAACGAGGAGAAGAACGATGGCTGATAAAAAGAAATTGAATAACCAGCCGCAGACTGCTACCTCTGAGTATGATGATGCGGCCATTGCGGCTGAATTCCAGGCAAAGCGCCGGAAGCAGATTGAAGAAGACTGCGCCAAGCCCTTCGACCCCGAAGCGCTGTTGGAAGTGCGTCACCTGCGCAAGTGCTTCCCCATTGAGAAGACCATCACCGGCAAGGTAACCCGGGAACTGGTGGCCGTGGATGACATTTCCTTTAAGCTCTATCCCGGTGAAACGCTTGGTATCGTTGGTGAGTCCGGCTGTGGAAAGACCACCGCTGGTCGCGCCATTCTGAAGCTCCATGAGCCCACCGGCGGTCAGATTATTTTCAATGGTCAGGACATCACCAAGCTGAAGTCCAAGCAGATGCGTGAAATCCGCAAGCAGATGCAGATTATCTTCCAGGATCCTTACTCATCTCTGCCACCCAGAGATACGGTTGGCGGTCTGCTGACCGAGCCTGTTGCGGTTCACAAAATTGTGCCCAAGGATCAGCAGAAGGAGTATGTGCTCCAGCTGATGGACAAGTGCGGCCTGCGGGATTACTACTTTGAGCGGTATCCCCACGAGTTCTCCGGCGGTCAGCGTCAGAGAATTTGTATCGCCCGAGCCCTGTCCGTGAATCCCAAGCTGGTTATTTGTGACGAGCCGGTTTCTGCTCTGGACGTGTCCATTCAGGCGCAGATTATCAACCTGCTGAAGAAGCTGCAGCGTGAAATGAACCTGGCTTACGTGTTTATTTCCCACGATTTGTCTGTGGTCAAGTTCATTTCCGATAAGATTGGTGTTATGTATCTGGGTGCTATGATGGAGTTCGGTACGAAGGAAGCCATCTTCAAAAACCCTGTGCATCCTTACACCAAGGCGCTGTTCTCTGCGGTTCCCAACCCTGATCCTACTGTGAAGATGGACCGCATTAAGCTGGAGGGCGACATTCCGTCCCCGGCAAATCCGCCCAAGGGCTGCCGGTTCCATACCCGCTGTCCCTATGCCACCGAAGTCTGTAAGCACGTTCCTCCTGAGTATCGGGAGTGCGAGCCCGGTCACTTTGTTGCCTGCCATAACGTTTGACAGGAGGCTTCATGGGCAAGAATAAAAACAAGGTAAAGTATGTCGATGACGGTCGCACTCTGGCGGATATGTCCAATGTGAGCACCCGACGCCTGCCCAAGCGGGATAAGGCGACGCCCCGGTCTCCTGCCAAGGATATTTGGTCTACCTATTGGAATGCCGTTCGGATGATGTTAGTGCCTACGCTGGTCATGCTGTGTGCCCTGGGTGTTGTCTATATGATCGTCTACTTCTTATTTACCGTAATGTAAAAAACGCTCCCGCTTTCGAAACGGTAAAGTGACCCCAAAAAGTTAGACAAATATTTCTAACTAAAATTGTTTAAGCTGCCGAAAGGGCTTGCTGTCTGTGTAATGCAGGCGGCAAGCCCTTTAATCTTGCCTTGATACGTCTGTTGTTGTAGTAATCGATGTATTCAATTAGTTCCTGTTTGAAGTGTTCCATGGATTCAAACTGTTGCAGATAGAGAAGTTCGCTCTTGAGATGTCCAAAGAAATTTTCCATTACAGCATTGTCATAGCAGTTGCCCTTATGGCTCATACTCTGTTGGATACCCTTGTCTTTTAGCATTTGAACATATTGTTTGTGCCGATAATGCCAGCCTTGGTCAGAATG
>JBGVDR010000131.1:0-4028 GCA_045119455.1 Faecousia sp. | reverse complement strand
TGTCTGTCATCGCGAGGGCCTTTAGGCCCGTGGCGATCTCCTCTAAAGGGAACTGATATGTTTTATTGTCAGGAGATTGCCACGCCAGCTTACGCTGGCTCGCAATGACGTGCTATTTTTTACACCGCTAAACAATCATTTCTAACAGAAAAAAGGAGTTGCATTTTTGGATGCAACTCCTTTTCTTTTTCCCCCAGCGGGTGAAAGGGAGGGGGAGCATGAAGGAGGAATCCTTGAAAAAACGGATTAAATCCGGAAATGTCCGGCGCTCGGATGTGGTGCGGCGGATGGCAGAGCTGGCCTTTGGCAAGGCCAATGATTGTGTGCGACTGGCGCTGGAGGACGAGCCGCCGCTGGACAAGCTGGATCTGAGCCTGCTGTCCGAGGTCAAGCGCAACGAAAAAGGCACGGTGGAAATCAAGCTTATCGACCGGCTACGAGCGCTGGAGCAGCTGTCCGCAGCGGCGGGGCAGGAGGAGGGAGATATGGAATCCTTCCTGCAGGCCATGCAGGGGCAGGACGTATGAGCTATCAACAGTTTTCCGCCAAGCAGCGGCGGGTGCTGAGTTGGTGGCTGCCCGGCGGTCGTGATGCGGGGTTCGAGGCCATTGTGTGTGATGGGGCGGTGCGGTCGGGGAAGACTCTGGCTATGGGACTGTCCTTTTTCCTATGGGGGATGAGTTGTTTTGACGGCAAAAAGTTTGGTGTTTGCGGAAAAACCATTGCGTCCCTCCGTCGGAATGTGCTGTCGGAAATTCTGCCTCGGCTGGAGGGGCTGGGCGCAAGCTGGAAGGAAAAAAGGTCGGAAAATCTGGTGACTGTCCGGTTTCGGGGACATGAAAATTCTTTTTACATCTTCGGTGGGCGGGATGAAAGCTCCGCCAGTCTGATTCAGGGCATTACCTTTGCCGGGATTTTGCTGGACGAAGTGGCGCTGATGCCCCAGAGCTTTGTGGAGCAGGCTTGTGCCCGTTGCTCGGTGGCTGGCAGTCGGCTCTGGTTCAACTGCAATCCGGCGGGGCCCAGTCATTGGTTCTACAAGTCCTGGATTATGGAGGCGGAGCGGCGAAATTGCCTGCGGCTGCATTTCACGATGGAGGACAATCCCTCTCTAACGGAGCAAATTCGCCAGCGCTACCAACGGCTCTACACCGGCGTGTTCTACCGGCGGTTCATTTTGGGGCAGTGGGCCCAGGCGGAAGGGCGGGTGTACGACTTTTTTGAGCCGGAGATGGCAAAGCCCGTACCGCCGGGACCCTTTGACCAGTGGTACATTTCCTGCGATTACGGCACGGTCAATCCCACCTCTATGGGGTTGTGGGGGCGGTGCGGCGGGGTGTGGTACCGGGTGAAGGAATTTTATTTCAGCTCCCGGGCGGCGATGCGACAGATGACCGACGAGGAATACGCCCAGGCATTGCAAAATCTGGCGGGGCAACGCCCGATTGCGGCAGTGATTGTGGATCCCTCTGCTGCCAGTTTTATAGAAGTACTTCGGCGGCGGGGTTGGCGGGTGCGGAAGGCGGACAATGACGTGCTCAGCGGCATTCGCCTAACCTCCGATGCGCTGAAGGAGGGACGGGTGGTGATTTGCGAGGGCTGCGCCGATTGCCTGCGGGAGCTGGAGGAGTATGTGTGGGACTTGTCCGCCGGAGCGGATCGGGTGAAGAAGGAGCATGATCATGCTATGGATGACATGCGATATTTTGTGGCGACGGTGCTGCGACCAAATGGAGCGGGATTTACCGCCTGTACGGTGGAGCGGCATCGGTAAATCGGAAAGGAGCAGAAAAATGAGGAAAAAGCGGAAACAGAGCCAAGTGGCGGTGGCATGCCAGCTTCGTGGGGGCAGCGCCCATCCTTTTGTGGATTTGCGGGGGTTTGTACCCCTGGGCATGGGGGAGGAGCGGATTTACCGCCAGCTTCGGGAGGCAATTCCGGTGCTGGATGCGGCGGTAGGGAAGCTGGTGCGGCTCAGCGGTGGCTTCGATGTGGCCTGCGCCAATGCCCAGGCCCAGCGGCGGCTGGAGGAGTTTTTGAGGAATGTGCCCTGCGGCCGGGGGCAGATTGGCATTGACAGCTTCCTCAGCGGTTATGTGGACAGCTTGCTGACAGTCGGCCGGGCGGTGGGCGAGATTGTGGTCGCCGGCGGTCGGGTGCGGGGGGTGTGCTGGGGCGATGCCACCCAGGTGGAGGTTCAGGAGGATGGCAGTCCCCTGGAAATTGTGCTGTGGGCGCCGGATGAGCGGGGGCAGATGCGGCCCTTGCCCTATCAGCAGCTGCTGCTGTTCACCGCCCATGAGCCTGAGCCCGGGCATCCCTACGGTGTGAGCCTGTTCCGGGGAATGCCTTTCCTGGCGGAGATTTTGATGAAAATCTATACCGCTATGGGCTCCAACTGGGAGCGGGCGGGAAATGTGCGCTACAGTGTAATCTGCAAGGGTGGCGAGGATATGGATCCGGCGGCCGCCCAGGAGCGGGGGGCTCAGATGGCTCAGGAGTGGGCCAAGGCTATGGAGGATGGTAAAAACGGCACCGTCCGGGATTTCGTGGCGGTGGGGGATGTGGAAATCAAGGTCATTGGCGGCGAGGCGCCCATCCTGGATTCCCAAGTGCCGGTGCGGCAGATTATGGAGCAGCTGGTGGCGAAGACCGGCTTGCCGCCCTTCCTGCTGGGCATGAATTGGAGCACCACCGAGCGGATGAGCACCCAGCAGGCAGATATTTTGACCTCCGAGCTGTGGGCGCTGCGGCGGTCGGTGGAACCGGCGGTACTGAAAATCTGTCGGACATTCCTGGCGCTGGAGGGGTTGGACGACCGGGTGAAGATTCTCTGGAAAGATATCAGCCTGCAGGATATTACGCAGGAGGCCCGGGCTGACCTGTATCGGGCCCAGGCGGAAAAGGCCCGAAGAGAGTAAGGGAGTACGATAAATGGCATATCCACTCAGCGAAACAATCATTTGTTGAAACGTGATAAGGAGGAAATTATGGATATCAGAAAGGAAACCAAAGTAGCCATGGGCGGGGTGCCCACTGCAGCGCAGCTGGAGGCCATCAATGCCCAGGCGAAGGGGCAGCTGACGGCGGAGCAGGTTTATGTGTTCTCACTGCGGCTGTGCGATGACCAGGTGGACCGGGATGGAGAGCGGTTTGACACTGCCGCCCTGCCCGGACTTGCCAGATTGTTCATCGGCAAGACCGGCATCGTCGATCATCATTGGAGCAGCGATTCCCAGGTGGCCCGGATTTTTGCCACGGAGGTAGTGCGGGATGGGACGGTGAGCTTCATCAAGGCCTGGGCATACATCCGCCGGGGCGGGCATGCGGATGAAGTGATTGCCGACATCGAGGCGGGAATCAAGAAGGAAGTCAGCGTGGGCTGTGCCATGGGGCGGAGTATTTGCTCGGTCTGCGGCGGCGAGTACGGCGCTTGCGGGCATCAGAAGGGGGAAATCTACGACGGGGCGGTGTGCTGCGCCATTTTGGCGGAGCCCATGGATGCCTACGAGTTTTCTTTTGTGGCGGTGCCTGCCCAGCGGGAAGCCGGAGTATTGAAGGCTCTGGGTGGTGGTCGGTGTCTGAAGGAGCTGGCGGAGGAGTTTGGCGCCCAGGCGGAGTATCGGGCGCTGTACCAGGAGGCCCAGCTGGGGCGGCAGTTTAAGGCGCAGCTGTGCGATGAGGTGGTACGGCTTTGCCTGGCGGTATCGCTGGGTGTGGAGGAGCCGGTGTTGCGGAGTATGATGGGTAAGGCATCTGCTGAGGAGCTGGCGAAAATGAAGACGGCTCTGCAGGGGCGGATGGAGCAGATGTACCCGGTGCGATGCCAGCTGCCCGGCTCCGCACCCCGGGAGGAAACTGTCGAGAGCGGATTCTTGATTTGAGATGGTAAATGATTGTTTAGCGGTGTAAAAAATAGCACGTCATTGCGAGCCAGCGTAAGCTGGCGTGGCAATCTCCTGACAATAAAACATATCAGTTCCCTTTAGAGGAGATCGCCACGGGCCTAAAGGCCCTCGCGATGACAG
>JBGVDR010000130.1:0-13411 GCA_045119455.1 Faecousia sp. | reverse complement strand
GTCGCCCCCCGGGGCGCCCACAGCGCCGCTGAGCGGCGCATACCTTCCCCCGAGGGGAAGGTGCCGAGCGTAGCGAGGCGGAAGAGGAATGGCGAGTTGTTTATCTCAGGATTAGGTACGTAAAGGTGCTAAATCGTAACTTTTCTGCCCGCATTCCTCTTCTGTCACCGCCTGAAGGCGGTGACAGCTTCCCCCCCGGGGGAAGCTTTTTGCGCCGCCGTTTCTTACTTCGCTAAACAATCATTTACCTTCAATATACGTAACGGGCGTGCAGGGAAGCTGCACGCCCGTGGTTTAGACTTCGGTGATGACCGGCAGAATCATGGGGTTGCGCTTGGTTTGCTTATACAGATAGCCGGAAATGTCGTTTTTGATGGCGGTTTTGATGGCGGTCCAGTCCCGGCTGCGCTTGCGTAGGCAGCGCTCGATGGCTTCCATCGCCACCTCCCGCAGTTCGTCCATCAGCTCTTCAGACTCCTTCACATAGATGAAGCCCCGGGTGATGATGTCCGGACCGGAAATCACGCTGCCGTCCTGGCTGCTCAGATTCACCACAATTACAATCATGCCGTCCTGCGCCAAGTGTTTTCGATCCCGCAGCACAACGCTGCCCACATCGCCCACACCGCTGCCGTCCACGAACACTTTTCCGGCAGGGGCGGTTCCGTTGACCTTGCAGGTTTTGCCGGTCAGCTCGAACACGGTGCCGATTTCACCGATGTGGATGTGCCGGGGAGACATGCCCATGGACTTGGCCAGCTTGCCGTGAATCTGCAGGTGGCGCTGTTCGCCGTGAGCAGGCAGGAAGAACTTGGGACGCACCAGACCATGGATAATTTTCAGTTCCTCCTGGCAGGCGTGACCGGAAACGTGGAGCCCCTCGCTTTTTTCGTAGACCACCTCGGCACCCTTGCGGTAGAGCTCGTTGATGATGCGGCTGACGGCCTTCTCGTTGCCGGGGATGGCAGAGGCGGAGATGATAATCCGGTCGCCGGCGGTGATATCCACCTGCTTGTGGGTGGAAAATGCCATACGGTACAAGGCAGACATATTCTCACCCTGACTGCCGGTGGAAACGATGACCACCTTGTTCTTCGGCAGGCTCTTGGTAGCTGCCAAATCCACAATGGTGCCGGCGGGGACCTTCAGATAGCCCAACTCCTGGGCGACCTTCAGCATATTTTCCATGCTTCGACCGGAAACGGCAACCTTCCGCCCATAGCGGTGGGCGGTGGTCAGGACTGCCTGAATCCGGTGCATATTGGAGGCAAAGGTGGTAACGATGATGCGCTGGTCGCAGTTTTTGAACTGCCGATCCAGACTCTCGGCTACCACGGTTTCGCTGGGGGTGTAGCCCTGACGCTCCACGTTGGTGGAGTCTGCCAGCAGCGCCAGCACGCCTTCGTTGCCCAGCTGACCCAGACGAGCCAGGTCAATCATGCCGTCCTTGGCGGTGGGGTCGATTTTGAAATCGCCGGTGAAGATGACGTTACCCACCGGGGTTTTGATGCAAAATGCCACCGCATCGGCGATGGAGTGGTTGACGTGGATGAATTCCACAGAGAAGCAGCCCGCCTTGACGACGTCGCCGGGCTTGTGGGTATGCAGCTTGACGGTGCCGGCCAGACCGTGTTCCTCCAGCTTCAGCTTAATCAGCCCATTGGTCATGGCGGTGCCATGGATGGGGCAATTCACCTGCTGCATACAGTAGGGGATGGAGCCGATGTGGTCTTCGTGGCCGTGGGTGATGAACATGCCCCGGAGTTTTTTCTGGTTGGCCACCAGATAAGAAAAGTCGGGGATGACCAGGTCGACGCCATACATATCTTCATCCGGGAAGCCAACGCCGCAATCCACCACAATCATATCCTTGCCGTATTCCAGCACGGTGATGTTCTTGCCGATTTCGTCAAGACCGCCCAGAGGGATAATTTTCAGTTTTTCTGCCAAATGATATACTCCTTTCATTCATAAACGCATCAAAAGCAGGCAACCGCTGTCCCGTTCCAATGGCCCTGAATCGCCGCAGAAGGGGAAAACGCCTGCTTTGTTTGTGAGGTTGCAATTGCCCGGGCCTGCCCACCCGGCGCATACTATCTATAGTATACCACAAATCGGGGAAAATGTACATAACAAATTTTCGGGGCACTTCGAGGGGATTCTTAGGCAAAAATAATCGAAAACGGGTTGAACATTTCCGGAAAAGCTGTTATAATGATACGGATATAACTATCGCAACGGGGTTCGACCCGATTTTTTAGGAGGCGAGGCTATGAACAAGAAATTGGCACGGCTGCTGCAGCCCGGCATGGGCTGGTTCTTTGGAGTGCTGATTGCATTTTGTGCGGCGGCGGTATTTCTCGGGTTTTATCCGCTGGCTATAGGCGAAGCGGTGGCAACGGTGCTGCTGTTCGCACTGTACTGGGTTCTGAAGCGCCGCAGAAACAAGGAAATTCAGGCCTTCATCCAGTCCACCTTCAATACCCTGGATGTGACTAAGGGTGCGGAAAATCCCTTCCCTATGGTTCTGATTCGGTTGGTGGATGGCGGCATCGTTTGGAACAATGATAAGTTTGCCACCATGACCGGCTTTAAGGAAAAGCTCAGCGACCAGCTGATTTCCCGGGTGGTGCCCACTATGACCACCGACTGGCTGGCCTCCGGCAAGAGTGAGTACCCCTATGATGTGACCATTGATTCCAGACGCTACCGTGTTTACGGAACCACCATTCGTCCCGGTTCTGCCGGCTCGACCATGCTGGGCATGCTGTACTTTGCGGATTTGACCGAGTTGTATCAGGTGCGGGATGAGTATATCCGTTCCCGCCCCGTGGTTTCCATCATTCTGGTGGACAACTACGAGGAGCTGACCATGAATCTGTCGGAAAGCGCCATCTCCACCATGAATGCGGAAATCAACGACACCATTACCCGCTGGACTGACCCCTACAACGGCATGCTCCGAAAGCTGGAGCGCAACCGGTTCCTGTTTGTGTTTGAGAAGCGTTACCTGGAGGAAGCCCAGAATCAGAAGTTCCCCCTGCTGGAGGATATCCACAATGTGGTCAATCCTCTGGGCTTGGCGGCGTCCATTTCCTTCGGTTTGGGCGTGGACGGTGCCAGCTTTGAGGAAAGCTACAATTTTGCGGCATTGTCCATCGAAATGGCACTGAGCCGGGGCGGCGACCAGGCGGTTATTAAGGATCGGTTGAACTTCACCTTCTACGGCGGTCGCGCCAAGGAAGCCGACCGGCGCAGTAAGGTTCGTTCCCGCGTTACCGCCAACTCTATGATGGAGTTGATCGGTCAGAGTAGCCAGGTGTTCATTATGGGTCACAAGAATGCGGACCTGGACGCTGTGGGTGCGGCTATGGGCATCAGCTGTATGTGCCGCAAGAAGGGCAAGAAGGCCTATATTGTCATCGATCGGGAGCGGAATGCTGCCGAGCGATTGATTGAGGAAATTTCCCAGGTGCCTGAGTATCAGGATGTGTTCGTTTCCGGCCAGGATGCTCTGCTGCTGTGCGACAACCGCTCTACCTTGATTGTGGTGGATACCAACCGCCCGGATCAGGTGGAGAGCAAGGCCCTGCTGGAAGCCATTTCCCGGGTCTGCGTGGTGGACCATCACCGCCGGGCTGCGGATTATATCGAGCCTGTTGTGGTCAACCTCCACGAGCCCTATGCCTCCTCCGCTTCGGAACTGGTAACGGAGCTGCTGCAGTATGCGGTGGAAAAGCCCGATGTGCTGCCCATTGAGGCCAAGAGTTTGCTGGCGGGCATTTTCCTGGATACCAAGAGCTTCAATGTCCGTACCGGCGAGCGTACCTTTGAAGCGGCGGCGGTGCTGCGGCGCATGGGCGCTGATACCGTTGAAGTTAAGAAGCTGTTGCAGAGCGACTTCCAGGAAACCATGTCCAAGTATCAGATTATGAAGGCTGCCCGGCTGTACCGGGAGGATATTGCCATTGCTGCGCTAAGCAGCGAGGCGACCCGGCCCTTGGCTGCCCAGGCAGCGGATGAGCTGCTGAACATTTCCGGTATTACCGCATCCTTTGTGCTGTATCCTCAAAATGAGCAGGTGGTGATTTCTGCCCGTTCTATCGGAAACGCCAATGTGCAGATGATTCTCGAGCCTTTGGGCGGCGGCGGCAACACCGCCACGGCCGGTGCCCAGCTGAAGGATTGCACGGTGAAGGATGCTCTGGATCAGCTGGTGGCATCCATTGATAAATACTACGAGAGCTGATAACTATATTTTAAGGAGATACGTATCATGAAAGTGATTTTGACCCAGGATGTAAAGGGTAAAGGCAAGAAAGGACAGATGATTGAGGTTTCTGACGGCTACGCCCGAAACTTCATGCTGCCCAAGAAAATGGCCATTGAGGCAACAGCCGATGCCATCAACACCATGAAGATGAATGATAAGGCCACCCAGGAGCGGATTGCCCGGGAGAAGGCTGAGGCGCTGGAGCTGAGCAACAAGCTGCGGCAGATGACCCTGACCGTGACCTGCCGTGGCGGCGGAAATGGTCGGCTGTTTGGCTCTGTCACCAGCCAGGAAATCGCAGATGCTCTGGCTAAGACCTCCGGTATCAAGCTGGATAAGCGGAAGCTGGTTGTAGCTGATACCATTAAGAATGTGGGCACCTACACCGTCACCTGCAAGCTGGGCTATGAAATTACCGCCCCCCTGACGGTGAAAATCGAGGAAGCCTAATCATTATTCTGTAGAGTGCGATGTGCTCATCGGTCCTACGAGATGGAAACAGAGAGGAGAAATGACATGGATGAAGAACTGATTCACCGGCAGGCACCCCAGTCGCTGGAGGCAGAGCAGTCGGTGCTGGGCTCCATTCTGATTGACAGCCGCTGTGTGGCGGATGTGATTGGAATTCTGCGGCCGGAGGATTTCTATCTCCAGCAGAATCGGGAGATTTACGAAACCATCTATACCATGTTTAATTTCTCCCAGACCATTGACCCGGTGACTGTGCTGGATAAAATGCGGGAGTTGGGCTACTACAAGGACAATTCCCGGGATTATATTCTCCAGCTGATGCAGATTACCCCCACCGCAGCCAACGTGATCCGGTATGCAGGCATCGTCCGGGATAAGGCCATGCTCCGGGGCTTGGCCCAGGCCGCCACAGATATTTCCGAAACGGTTTATTCCCAGGTGGGCACCCCGGCGGAAATGCTGGAATCTGCGGAGAAGAAGATTTATGCCCTGCGTAAGGGCGAGCGTGGTGATTCGCTGGAGCATATCGGCACCATTTTGCATAAGGTCTTTGACCATCTGACTGAGCTCAGCGAGTCTGATTCCATGATTCCTGGCCTGTCTACCGGTTTGCGGGATTTGGATATGAAGATTAACGGTCTGAACAAGTCCGACCTGCTGTTGATTGCGGCCCGTCCGGCCATGGGTAAAACCTCTTTTGCCCTGAATATTGGTCTGAATGTTGCGAAAAAGTACAATAAGACTGTGGCGTTTTTCTCCCTCGAAATGTCCAGGGAGCAGTTGGCCATGCGTTTGTTGTCCGGCGAAAGCTTCGTGGACAGCCAGAAAATGCAGACCGGCAAGCTGGCGGACGAGGAATGGGAGAAGCTGAGTCTGGCGGCATCGGCGCTGAGCCAGACCGACATTCGCTGTGATGACAATCCCTCTATCACCGTGGCGGAGATGAATGCAAAGCTCCGCCGGGTGGAGAATCTGGGCCTGGTCATCATTGACTATTTGCAGCTCATGACCGGCTCCGGCTACGGCAAGGGTGGCGGCGAGAATCGTGTGCAGGTGGTTGGCGAAATTTCCCGAAGCCTGAAGATTATGGCCAAGGAACTGAATGTGCCGGTTATTTGCCTGAGCCAGCTGAGCCGTGCGGTGGAAAGCCGTACCGACAAGCGCCCCATCATGTCCGATTTGCGTGAATCCGGCGCCATCGAGCAGGACGCGGATGCGATTTTGTTCCTGTACCGGGATGATTACTACAATCCCAATTCCGAGGAGAAGAACGTGGCTGAGTGTATCGTGTCGAAAAATCGTCATGGCGAAACCGGCACGGTCAAGCTCCAATGGCTGCCTCAGTTCACCACCTTCGCTGACCGGGAGTGGAAGCATGCTGAATAAGCAGCTGAGCCTGATTCGGCGCTACGATATGATTGCCCCCGGGGACACGGTGATTTGCGCCGTGTCCGGCGGTGCGGATTCGGTGGCGCTGTTGTTTTCGTTATATTTATTAAAGGATAAATTGGGTATTACCTTGAAGGCTGCCCATTTTAATCACAAGCTTCGTGGGGAAGAATCCGATGGGGACGAGGCCTTCGTTCGCCGGTTGTGCGATCGATATGACGTTGAGCTGTATGTGGGGCAGGGGAATGTAATCCCCGGAGAGAAGGGGCTGGAAGCGGCTGCCCGGGATGCGCGATATGCGTTTTTGGAATCTCTGCCCGGCAAAATTGCTACGGCGCATACCGCCAGCGATAATGCGGAGACCGTGTTGCTGCACCTGGTGCGGGGCACGGGGCTGAAAGGGTTGGGCGGTATCACTCCCGTGCG
The DNA here is from genome assembly GCA_045119455.1 of Faecousia sp. GTDB lineage: Bacteria > Bacillota > Clostridia > Oscillospirales > Oscillospiraceae > Faecousia. Next base: position 6,852 of record JBGVDR010000130.1, on the reverse strand, counting down.
GGGGCGCATCATTCGACCTATGCTGACGGTGACCCGGCAGGAAGTGGTGACGTTTTTGGAGGAGTACGCCCTCTCTTATCGGGAGGACAGCTCCAACGGGACCGATGCCTTCCTCCGCAACCGCCTGCGCCACCACGTGATGCCCCTTTTGGAGCAGGAGAATCCCCAACTGGCGCAAAACCTTTCCGATATGGCCATGCGTCTGCGGGTGGATGGGGAGTTCCTGGAGGAATTGTCTCAGCCTGAGTATCCAGTAGATGTGAACCTGCTTCGTGCCATGCACCCGGCCCGCCGGGCTCGGATTTTGGAGCGACTGCTGAAAGACAGCGGTGTGCGGGAACCGGAGGCGGAGCATATTTCTCTGGCGGAAAAGCTTGTATTTTCCGAAAAACCCTCGGCTCGTGCCAGTTTCCCCGGCGGGATTATCCTGCGTCGACGGTATGAGTATTTGGAGGCGGAGGCAGATTTGCCGCCCCTGAAGACAAGGGTAATTCCTTGCCCCGGAGAGGTGGAACTGCCGGAGTTGGGACTTCGGCTGGTGTGCCGGGAATCGACAGAGCCTGTGAACGAGAAGGAACGGTTCACAGTGCCGGCAGGGGAGAGTCTGGAGGTTCGCAGCCGGTGTGCCGGTGATGAAATTCGTCTCAGCGGCGGTACGAAATCTTTAAAAAAGTTGTTTATTGACCGTAAAATTCCCGCTTCTAATCGTGACCGGATTCCGGTGGTGGCGAATCGGGAAGGGGTCCTGGGTGTTTACGGACTGGGTCCGGATGCGGAAAAGTATAAAGATGAGCCCTGTTGGCTCATTTGTTTTGAGAACATAGAAAGGTGAACATGCCGTGATGATGAACGATATTCAGCAAATTCTAATCACAGAAGACCAAATTAAGACCCGTATTGCAGAGCTTGGGCAGGTTTTATCCCAGGAGTATGCCGGGAAGAATCCCATTGTGGTGGGTGTTTTGAAGGGCGTCGTGGTGTTTTATGCCGACATGATTCGGCAAATTAACGCGCCCTGCGAGATGGATTTTCTCACCATCAGCTCCTATAGTGGCACCGATTCCACCGGCTCTATCCAGGTTCGCCAGGATTTGCGTTGTGACATTAAGGGACGTCACGTGCTGATTCTGGAGGATATTTTTGATACCGGAAATTCCTTGAGCTTCACCTACGAGCATCTTATGAGCCGGGAACCTGCCTCTATTAAAATCTGCACACTGCTGGATAAGCCCAGCCGCCGCAAGCCCGGTGTGACGCTGAAGGCGGATTACGTGGGCTTCACCATCGAAGACCGGTTTGTGGTGGGGTACGGTCTGGATTATAATGAGTATTACCGCAACCTCCCCTTTGTGGGCATTTTGAAGCCTGAAGTATATAATCATTAAGGAGATTCGATTTGAAAAAGCGCAAACCGATTACCATTATTTTTTACCTGTTGCTTCTTGCAATGGTTTTTACCTGGATTTGGAGCATTTTTGGCTTCGGGCATGAGCTGAAGGAGTCCGAAGTGATTGATTTGTTTAAAAATGACCAGGTCAAGAGCTTTGAGGTCACCGGCAAGGGGAAAATCACTCTGGAATTGTACAAGGAGTACAACGGCAAGAAAGAATACACCACCGATTTGGCGGATGTGGAAGCGTTCCGTGAAGCGGTGAAGTATCATTTGGACGAAGTGGAGTCCTACGATTTTGAGGCGGAGAGCAAGCCCAGCGCTTTTTCGCTGATTATCCCGCTGCTTATTGTGGGAGCGGTACTGATTCTGCTGTGGGCGATTTTTGTGGGTCGTGCCAACAATGGTGGCGGCAACCTGAGTAATTTCGGCAAGGCCCGTACTGTGATTGGAGTGCCGGACGGCAAGAAGGTCACCTTTGATGACGTGGCTGGCGCCGATGAAGAGAAGGGCGAGCTGCAGGAGGTTGTGGACTTCCTCCGTGACCCGGATAAGTATACCAAAATCGGCGCCCGGATTCCTCACGGCCTGCTGCTGGTGGGTCCTCCCGGTACCGGTAAGACCCTGCTGGCCAGGGCAGTTGCCGGCGAGGCGGGGGTGCAGTTCTTGTCCATCTCCGGCTCGGACTTTGTGGAAATGTACGTGGGTGTGGGCGCAAGTCGTGTCCGCGATTTGTTCGAGCAGGCCAAGCGGGTGGCGCCAGCCATCATCTTCATCGATGAAATCGATGCGGTGGGTCGTAAGCGTGGCTCCGGATTGGGCGGCGGTCATGATGAAAAGGAACAGACACTGAACCAGCTGCTGGTGGAAATGGACGGCTTTGGCCGCACTGAGGGTGTGATTGTGCTGGCAGCCACCAACCGCCCGGATATTCTGGACCCGGCTCTGCTGCGTCCCGGTCGCTTTGACCGGCAGATTTATGTGGGCGCACCGGATGCCAAGGGTCGTGAGGAAATCCTCAAGGTTCATGCCCGGGGCAAGAAGCTTGACGGCGATGTGGATCTGCGGAGCGTGGCGCTGGCCACTACCGGCTTTACCGGTGCGGATTTGAGCAACCTGCTGAACGAGGCGGCAATTATGGCGGCACGGGAGAATCGTCCGGTACTGAACATGGCGGATTTGAACGAAGCCATGATGAAAATCACCGCCGGTCCCGAAAAACGCAGCCGTGTCCGGCTGGCACGGGATCAGAAGATTACCGCCATCCACGAGGCGGGTCATGCCATTGCCATGCACAATCTGGAGACCTGCGACCCTGTGCGGCACATTACCATCATTCCCCGGGGGCAGAGTCTGGGTTCTACCTGGAGTACCCCTAAAGAAGATACTGCCCACATGACCCGCAACGAGATGTACGAGAAAATCGTCAGTCTGCTGGGCGGTCGTGTGGCGGAAGAACTGTATATCGGTGACATTTCCACCGGTGCGTCCAATGATATCGAGCGGGCCACGAAGCTGGCTCGGGATATGGTTGCCCGGTACGGCATGTGCGAGAAGCTTGGTGCGGTGAGCTACCTGGACGATGGCGAGGTGTTCATCGGTCGGGATTATCAGACCACCAAGAGTTACTCTGAGAAGGTTGCCGGTACCATCGACGATGAGGTGAAGGCTCTGGTTGACCGGGCCTATGCCCACTGCCGTAAGCTGCTGCAGGAGAACGAGCAGAAGCTCCAGCAGGTGACTGCGTTCCTGTTGGAAAATGAGAATATGACCGGTGCCCAGTTTGCTGCCTGTATGGAGGGCAAGCCCATCGAGGAAAGCTCGGTTACGTCTTTGTTTGATGGCATCGAAGAGTAATTTTTTACCCGCCGCGGAGAATCCCTCTGCGGCGGGTTTTACTGTATTACCACGTTGTGAGGAGAGAGCAGCCAGCTGAGGTAAACCCGTCGGATTATTTGAAAGGGTAGTCTCCAAATGGTCCGTCGGGAAGCAGCTGTGGTTTAGACTGTTGGTTTTTGTTTGTAGCGGAGAGGAGGAATGGTGTAGCTTAGTGGAATACATTTATGCAGAAAAATTACTCCGTCGGAATCACCGAAATATTCACCGAAACTTTGTGAAAAATTCTGAAATTGTGCTTGACAAATGACGAAATAGGTGGTATCATAATCGAGCGTGTGTAGGGGATACTATGCGCGCACTGCGATGATGCGGGAGATTGCGTTGAAAAACGGTAACTTCCGCGGAGTATGTCCGGTCATCGGGCGGCTGAACTGGCTTCTGTTTGCGCTTGCGTATATCGCTGCGCCCAGAGGGGAAGGTCGGCCTTGCGTCGGCCATTTTTCATGGGCTGGAATGATACGCACGGCAGCGTGAACAAATCAGTTCGACCGTACCCAGTGTCCTAAGCAAACTGAGTACGAAATTATAGGAGGAAAACAAACAATGGCAAACCAGGAAATGATTCGCATCCGGCTGAAGGCTTACGATCACCAGCTGATCGACTCCAGCGCCGCGAAAATCGTGGAGACCGCTAAGCGCAACGGCGCTGCTGTTTCCGGCCCCATCCCGCTGCCCACCAAGAAGGAGGTCGTCACCATCCTTCGGGCTGTCCACAAGTACAAGGACTCCCGTGAGCAGTTCGAGCGCAGAACCCACAAGAGACTGATCGATATCCTCAACCCCAACCAGAAGACTGTCGAGGCTCTGATGAGCCTGGATCTTCCCGCTGGTGTTGAGATTGAGATAAAGCTGTAATTGCCTATACATTAAATATAGCAATTACCGCTGCCCGCACTGTCTGGCATCGGGCGGACGGGTCATGTCGGCGGCTTACCCAATGGGCTGTCGACCAATAACCTAAAAAAGGAGTAAAACAAAATGCAGAAAGCAATCATCGGCAAGAAAGTGGGCATGACCCAGATCTTCGATGAGAGCGGCAAGGTGATTCCTGTTACCGTCGTGGAAGCAGGCCCCTGCGTCGTCACTCAGAAGAAGACCGTTGAAACCGACGGCTACACCGCCGTCCAGCTGGGCTTCGGCGACATCGCCGAGAAGAAGCTCAGCAAGCCTGAGGCAGGCCACCTGAAGAAGGCTGGCGTTGCCGCCAAGAAGCACCTGAAGGAGTTCAAGCTGGAGAACGCCGCTAACATGAATGTTGGCGACGAGGTTAAGGCTGACGTCTTTGCTGCTGGCGACTGGATTGATGTCACCGGCATCAGCAAGGGCCACGGCTACCAGGGTGTTGTTAAGCGCCACGGCGCACATCGCACCGATATGACCCACGGCGGCGGCCCTGTCCATCGTCATGCTGGTTCCATGGGTGCATCTTCCCACCAGTCCCGTATCTTCCCCGGCAAGATCGGCGCGGGCCAGATGGGCAATGAGCAGGTCACTATCGAGAACCTGCAGATCGTTAAGGTTGATGCAGAGCTGAACATGATCGTCATCCGCGGCGCCATCCCCGGCCCCAAGGGCGGTCTGGTCTTCATCCGCAACACTGTCAAGACTCACAAGGTCAAGCAGGCTGGTGCTGACATCAGCAAGAACCCGCAGAAGGCTTCCGGCAGAAATCCCCAGAAGGCTTCCGCAAGAAATGGCTAAGGAAAGGAGATCTTAAAACATGCTTAAGACTAACGTTTATGATATGTCCGGCAAGCTGGTTGGCGAGATCGAACTGCCCGAAGCTCTGTTTGGTGTTGAAGTTAATGAGTCCGTTGTCCATGATGTGGTCAAGAACCACCTGGCCAACAAGCGTCAGGGCACTCAGTCCGCTCTGACCCGCGCTGAGGTTTCCGGCGGTGGCCGTAAGCCCTGGCGTCAGAAGGGCACCGGCCGCGCTCGTCAGGGCAGCACCCGTGCTCCCCAGTGGACCCATGGCGGTATCGTGTTCGCTCCCAAGCCCCGCGATTACAGCTACACCCTGAATAAGAAGAGCCGCCGTCTGGCTCTGAAGTCCGTGCTGAGCGCCAAGGCTGCTGAGCAGAACATTGTGGTCATCGACTCCATCAAGGTGGACGCTCCCAAGACCAAGGAGTTCGCTAAGTTCCTGGCTGCTGTGGGCGCTGACTGCAAGTGCCTGGTTGTTACCGCTGCCGTTGATGCCAATGTCATCAAGTCCGGCCGCAACATCCCCGGCTGCGAGGTCACCTTCGCTAATGTGATCAACGTCTATGACATCCTGAATGCCAAGAAGCTGGTCCTGGATAAGGCTGCCCTGGCCAAGATCGAGGAGGTATTCGCATAATGAACGCTTACGATATTATCATTCGCCCCATCATCACCGAGCAGTCTATGGCTGACGTTGCTGACAAGAAGTACGTCTTCCAGGTTGCTATCGGCGCTAACAAGACCGAAATCAAGGCTGCCGTTGAAGAAATCTTCGGTGTTAAGGTTGCTAAGGTCAACACCCTGCGTCAGCTGGGCAAGTACAAGCGCACCGGTGCTTACCCCAAGGGCAAGCGCTCCGACTACAAGAAGGCTGTGGTCACCCTGACCGCTGATTCCAAGACCATCGAGTTCTTCGAAGGTATGGTCTAATTCATTCTCAAAAAGGAGTAAACGCAAATGGCTATTAAGACTTTTAAGCCTTATACCCCGGCGCGCCGTAACATGACTGTTTCCGGCTTCGACGGCGTTGATAAGAAGGCAAAACCTGAGCGTAGCCTGGTTGAGACCCTGAAGAAGCACTCCGGTCGCAACAGCTATGGTCACATCACTGTCCGTCATCGTGGCGGCGGCAATAAGCGCAAGTATCGTATCATCGACTTCAAGCGTCAGAAGCTGGACATGTTCGCTACTGTCGAGCGCCTGGAGTACGATCCCAACCGCAGCGCTTTCATCGCTCTGATTAAGTACGAGGATGGCACCCTGAGCTACATTCTGGCCCCCAACGGCCTGAAGGCTGGCGACAAGGTCATCTCCTCCGCTTCCGCTGACATCAAGCCCGGCAACTGCCTGCCCATCGCCAACATCCCCGTTGGTACTGTGATCCACAATGTGGAGCTGCAGCCCGGCCACGGCGCTCAGCTGGTCCGCTCCGCCGGTACCGCTGCTCAGCTGATGGCTAAGGAAGGCGAGCTGGCTCAGGTCCGTCTGCCCTCCGGCGAAGTCCGCTACGTTCGTACCAACTGCACTGCCTGCATCGGCCAGGTCGGCAATCTGGATCACGAGAACGTCCACATCGGTAAGGCTGGCCGTAAGCGCCACATGGGCATCCGTCCCACCGTTCGTGGTTCCGTCATGAACCCCAATGACCACCCCCACGGTGGTGGTGAGGGCCGCGCACCTGTCGGTCGTCCCGGCCCTGTAACTCCCTGGGGCAAGCCTGCTCTGGGTTACAAGACCCGTAAGACGAAGAACCCCACCAACAAGTTCATCGTCAAGCGCAGAAACAGCAAGTAAGGAGGAAATGAAATGAGCAGAAGTATCAAGAAGGGCCCTTTCGTAGCTCCCGAGCTGTATAA
>JBGVDR010000129.1:0-3842 GCA_045119455.1 Faecousia sp. | reverse complement strand
AAGCTGACATCGATCACAGAAAGATCCAGAGGCTCTCCCAGCTGCTCCGGAGTCACATAGCGGATATTGGTACGCTCCATGACCACGACTCTGGGATCCGATCGGATCTTCCAGTCCAGCTGACCGTAGCCCACATCAATGGCAAATACCTTGCTGGCGCCCTGCTGCAGCAGGCAATCGGTAAAACCGCCGGTGGATGCGCCGGAGTCGCTGCATACATAGCCTTCGGGCTTGACACCAAAGTTGCGTAGGGCCTTTTCCAGCTTCAGACCACCGCGGCTGACATAGGGGCAGCTTTCACCGCGGACTTCCAGAGATACTGTTTCCTCGTAGGAAATGCCGGGCTTATCGGCCTTCTGACCATCTACATATACAAGACCGGCCATGATGATGGCCTGAGCCTTAGAACGGCTGTCGGCGTAGCCCTGTTCGGTCAGGAGCACGTCCAATCTCTTTTTAATTTTCATCCTTGACGTACCTCCTGTACATATTTTGCGATGGATTTGGCATCCAGTCCATAATGACGGTACAACGAATTCAAATCGCCGTGGGTTACAAATTTGCGCCCCAAATCAATGCCGTCCACCCGAACACCATCCTTCAAATGCTGTAGCTGCCAGGCAAGCTGCTCCCGAATGCCACAACCGGCGGCAACTTCTTCAACCACCACCACGTGTTCATTTTCAGAAAGCAGAGTAAGCAGATTATATACCGGCAGAGGATCCACAGTCAGCAATCGCACAACCGTTGCTTCAATCCCCTGCTGGGCAAGCAATTCTGCTGCGGCCAGAACATTGTCCAGAAGCACACCGTAGGTTACTAAGGTTAAATCCTTGCCCATCCGATGGCAAGCCAACATACCACACTGGGAAACATTGGCATATACCTTCCAGTTGGAGCCGGTAAAGCCCCGATTACCACCACGGGGGTAGCGGATTGCAACAGGTCCGTCATATTTGCTTACCGCCCAGCGGAGCATGTCCTCCTGCTCTTCCAGGCTGGCCGGGCATAATGTGACCATACCGGGGGCGTGGTGCAGAAAACCAACATCATAAATGCCGTGGTGGGTTTCTCCGTCCTCACCAACCAGACCGGCACGGTCAATGGCAAGAACTACGTGCAGACGCAGCATGGCCACATCCTGTAAAATCATATCGTATGACCGCTGCAGGAAGGTGGAATACAGCGCAACCACCGGAACCATTCCCTGCTTGGCAAGACCGCCGGCCATACTCATAGCATGCTCTTCAGCAATACCCACATCAAACAAACGCTTGGGAAACTGGCTCTTAAAATCCGTCAAGCCGGTACCACCGGGCATAGCCGCAGTAATGGCACAAACCCGGGAATCGTTTTCCGCCAAAGAAATCATCGTTGAACCAAACCGACCCGAAAAGGTTTCCGTACCAGAGGATTTGGGTTCGCCGGAAATCGGGTCAAATTTTCCGATGCCATGGAATTTGGAGGGATTATCCTCCGCAGGGGTATAGCCCTTACCCTTCTTGGTCAGTACATGCACCAGCACCGGACGGTTCATATCCTTGGCAATACGCAGAAGCCCAATGAGCTCGTTGACATCGTTGCCGTCCACCGGCCCCAGGTAATCCAGCCCCATATTCTCAAAAATCGTGGTGGGAAGAACAATGCGTCTGACCCAGTCCTTCACTGCCCGGGTCAATCGGTAAATGAAGCGGGTGGGTCTGCATTTGGACATCACACGCCGATATCCGGCCTTCATGCCCAGATACGATTCCTTAGTGCGAAGGCGATTCAAATGCTTGGAAACTCCGCCCACATTCTTGTCGATGGACATTTCGTTGTCATTGAGGATGACAACCAAGGGCTCCCGGCTATCTGCCGCATCATTGAGACCTTCAAATGCCATACCGCCGGTGGCGGCACCGTCGCCGATGACCGTCACTACAGAATAATTGCCGCCAGTCAGCGTGCGGGCCCGGGCCATGCCCAGAGCAATGGATACAGAACTGGAAGCGTGACCGGCCACAAAAGAATCGGTGACACTCTCGCTGGGCTTAGGGAAACCCGCCATGCCGCCAAACTGCCGCAGATTATCAAATTCAGACTGTCGCCCGGTCAACAGTTTGTGAACATAGGACTGGTGCCCCACGTCAAAAACCAGCCGATCCGTGGCAGTGTCATATACGGTCTCCAGAGCCACGCTCAGCTCCACAATACCCAGATTTGATGCCAGATGACCACCGGTTTTCGATACCCGGTCGATTAAAAAAGCCCGAATCTCCCGGCAAAGCTGCAGGCGCTGGTCATCGCTCAGACGGATCAAATCTTCGTGACCGCTGATAGTTTCTAATATATTCACGAAAATGACACAACCTAACGTTTATTTTTTCTTTTTCTTAAACATCTTGGGCCAATTTTTCAAATAATACAGAAAACGTCCCACAAAGGAAATGATAGAGGTACAGGAATTCATAGCGAAGGTCTTGCCAAGGGCCTTGCCGCCCACGGTCAAGCCCGCTACCAAGGCGGACATCCCCAAGGTGATCAGCCGGGGGAAAGAAAACCCCTCAGACGAGGCAATCACCTGCGCCGCAATCGTGGCAGAAGCGGAGCCGGAAATAACACCGCAGATGTCGCCCACAACGTCATTGCAGATGGAGCTGACCCGCTCGGCATTCCGCAGGAGCTTGATGGCATTTTGCGCACCGGGCACTTTGCGGGATGCCATGGAATGAAAAGGCTTTTCATCCGCAGAGGCCACCGCCACACCGATAATGTCGAACAAGATACCAACCATAATAATGACCAGCAAAATCACAAAGGCCACCAGCATGCCGCTGACGGACATAATATAATCCGAAAGCATTGAAATCACACCGGAGACCAAAATGGTCACGAAAAAAATAGTGACGACCCAGCGGATCGTCTTATTCCGCTCCTTTTTTGCGGCGGAAGGGTCAGTTTTAGACACAAAAATTGCTCCTTTTGATTAAAAACGGTAGCAGGCAGGATAAATCTTACGGCTTAGGTCGGGTTGGTTTTCCCCGAACAGAACTCACCGTTGCCGCATGAGCCGTTTCCGTTTAATCTGTCCTTGAAGGCGTTGCCGAACCTTCCTACCCGATTGCCACTTAGTCCGTACTGTAATCCCCTGCCTGCCCAATTACGACAGCCTAGGTGATTTCCACGACAGGATGTGCCATAGTCTTAGCCTCTTTTGCAAGCATGGTTTCCGGGAGCAATGACTCGAAGCGATATGGCCATATCGCCATCGGGCCTGTTCTCCCTTCCCCGCATGTTCACTCAAGGCAGGCTACGCTGCACGCAGCACACGATTCTGTGCACCACATTGCAGGTTCATACCAGATTCGTACGCGATGGAGGCTTCCAAACAGGAGTTCGCACCATCGTCGCACAAGCTTCCGGTCTCCACGGAAATCGGGTCGTATGCTCCATGCCATTGGAGCGCGCCCGAAATCCTTAACCCCCAGCATCCACCCTAAACTGGGCGTAAAAAGCAGACACCAGGGACTTCATCGATGTGCCCTTCAAAGGATTTTTAGGCCCTTCCTGGAAGATGGCCATCCCGACTAGGATACTGCACCGTCACAATGTATATTATCACATAATAAATGAATATGCAAGTGGAAAATGAATACATTGCATAATTTTTCAGAAAACGGGACCGACGAAAACATCGGTCCCGAGCAAATGTAAAGGCGGATAAATGATTGTTTAGCGGTGTAAAAAATAGCACGTCATTGCGAGCCAGCGTAAGCTGGCGTGGCAATCTCCTGACAATAAAACATATCAGTTCCCTTTAGAGGAGATCGCCACGGGCCTAAAGGCCCTCGCGATGACAG
>JBGVDR010000128.1:0-6247 GCA_045119455.1 Faecousia sp. | reverse complement strand
CTCAGTCTTAGTACCAGCATACTTGTTTGCCATATTTACAATCTCCTTCATAAAAGAAATTTGTGCTTTTGCACCTTAACATATTGATTTTACCATAATTAAAAGTATAGTCAAGAATTAAAAATTTTATAAATGCATATTTAAACAAGAAAAAACCAGAGTTCTTAATGAACTCTGGTTTTTTGTGTTGGCATTGACCTATCTTCCCAGTCCGTCGCCAGACAAGTATTTTCGGCACTGGTGAGCTTAACTTCTGTGTTCGGAATGGGAACAGGTGGACCCTCACCGTTAAAAACACCAACTACTCTATTCAGGTTTGCACCCTGAAAACTAAACAGAGGATAAGAGCAAGGCTTCTGCCTGCATAATGTAGGTCAAGCCCTCGGGTTATTAGTATCGGTAGGCTGAACACATTACTGCGCTTACACCGCCGACCTATCAACGAAGTAGTCTTCTTCGACCCTTACTCCATAAAGGATGGGAGATCTTATCTTAGGGAGAGTTTCACGCTTAGATGCCTTCAGCGTTTATCTCGTCCAGACGTAGCTACCCAGCTGTGCCGTTGGCACGACAACTGGTGCACCAGAGGTCTGTCCATCCCGGTCCTCTCGTACTAAGGACAGCTCCCTTCAAATCTCCTGCGCCCGCAACAGATAGGGACCGAACTGTCTCACGACGTTCTGAACCCAGCTCGCGTGCCACTTTAATCGGCGAACAGCCGAACCCTTGGGACCGAATTCAGCCCCAGGATGTGACGAGCCGACATCGAGGTGCCAAACCTCCCCGTCGCTGTGGACGCTTGGGGGAGATCAGCCTGTTATCCCCAGGGTAGCTTTTATCCGTTGAGCGATGGCATTTCCACTCACATACCACCGGATCACTAACTCCGACTTTCGTCTCTGCTCGACCCGTCGGTCTCGCAGTCAGGCTGGCTTATACGTTTACACTCACTGCTTGGTTTCCATCCAAGCTGAGCCAACCTTTGAGCGCCTCCGTTACATTTTAGGAGGCGACCGCCCCAGTCAAACTGCCCGCCTAACAGTGTCCCCCGACCGGATTCACGGCCGCAGGTTAGAAATCCAGCAAACCAAGGGTGGTATCCCAAGGATGACTCCACCAAACCTGACGGCCTGGCTTCTCAGTCTCCCACCTATCCTGTACATGATTTACCGAATCTCAGTATTAAGCTGCAGTAAAGCTCCATGGGGTCTTTCCGTCTAGTTGCGGGTAACCGGCATCTTCACCGGTACTACAATTTCGCCGGGCGGGCTGTTGAGACAGTGCCCAAATCATTACGCCTTTCGTGCGGGTCAGAACTTACCTGACAAGGAATTTCGCTACCTTAGGACCGTTATAGTTACGGCCGCCGTTTACTGGGGCTTCAATTCGAACCTTCGCTTGCGCTAAGTCCTCCTCTTAACCTTCCAGCACCGGGCAGGCGTCAGCCCCTATACGTCATCTTTCGATTTAGCAGAGACCTGTGTTTTTGGTAAACAGTCGCCTGGGCCATTTCTCTGCGCCTCACTTGCGTGAGGACCCTTTCTCCCGAAGTTACAGGGTTAATTTGCCTAATTCCTTAGCCATGACTCACTCGAGCACCTTTGGATATTCTCCTCGGCCACCTGTGTCGGTTTACGGTACGGGCAGTCCATATCTGATGCTTAGCGGCTTTTCTTGGAAGTCCGCTTCCCCTCGCTGTCTCCTCATCCGTAGATTCAGAGTACTGTCACGCTTCAGCACAAACGTGGGATTTGCCTCACGTCCGTATACCTTTGCGCTTCAACCGGCTATTCCGTCAGCCGGCGGAGGTTCCGCCTCTCCGTCCCCGCGTCGCAATATGAACTGGTGCCGGAATATTAACCGGCTGTCCATCCGATGCCCCGCCTCTACAACGGGTTCTCGTTAGGCCCCGACTGACCCTGATCCGATTAGCGTTGATCAGGAACCCTTGGCCTTTCGGTGTGAGGGTTTCCCACCCTCATTGTCGTTACTTATGCCTACATTTGCTTTTCCGGACGCTCCAGAAAGCCTTACGACCCTCCTTCTACGCAGACCGGAATGCTCCCCTACCAATTATTATATAATTCCACAGCTTCGGTGGTACGCTTAATGCCCGTTTATTATCCATACCCGACCGCTCGACTAGTGAGCTGTTACGCACTCTTTAAATGAATGGCTGCTTCCAAGCCAACATCCTAGCTGTCTCTGCAGTCGGACCTCGTTAATGCAACTTAGCGTACGCTCCGGGACCTTAGCTGGTGGTCCGGGTTCTTTCCCTCTCGGGCACGGACATTAGCACCCGCGCCCTCACTCCCGAGTATCATCATACAGCATTCGGAGTTTGGCTGGGGTTGGTAGGCGGTGAAGCCCCCGCACCCAATCAGTATCTCTACCTCTGTATGACTAGTCCTCGAGGCTGCCCCTAAAGGCATTTCGGGGAGTACGAGCTATCTCTCAGTTTGATTAGCCTTTCACCCCTACCCACAGTTCATCCGAATACTTTTCAACGTAAACCGGTTCGGCCCTCCAGTCGGTGTTACCCAACCTTCAGCCTGACCATGGGTAGATCACAAAGTTTCGCGTCTGCCTCCACTGACTCATACGCCCTGTTCGGACTCGCTTTCGCTCCGGCTGCGCGCCTCAAGGCGCTAAACCTCGCCAGTGAAGAGCAACTCGTAGGCTCATTATGCAAAAGGCACGCCGTCACCCTTACGGGCTCCGACAGCTTGCAAGCGCACGGTTTCAGGTTCTTTTTCACTCCGTTGCTCACGGTTCTTTTCACCTTTCCCTCACGGTTCTGGTCCACTATCGGACTCCTGGTTGTATTTAGCCTTGGCGGATGGTGCCGCCGGATTCAGGCAGGATTCCTCCGGTCCCGCCCTACTCAGGATCTCCCGCTCCCGATAAACTCATTTCGCCTACAGGACTATCACCTCCTACGGTCGCGCTTTCCAGCGCCGTTCTGCTATGACTTTATCATGATTTGCGGGTCCTACAACCCCGAAGCCGCCGTAACGGCTCCGGTTTGGGCTCTTCCGCTTTCGCTCGCCACTACTCGCGGAATCACTATTGTTTTCTCTTCCTCTGCCTACTTAGATGTTTCAGTTCAGCAGGTTCGCCTCCTCAACCGAGGATGTCAGGCCTTCAGCCTGACGGGTTGCCCCATTCGGAAATCCGGGTATCAATACTTATTTGCAGTTACGCCCGGCTTATCGCAGCTTGTCACGTCCTTCTTCGCCTCCAGGAGCCTTGGCATCCCCCGTGCGCCCTTGGTTACTTTACGTATACCATAAACGACATCACGTCTTAATGCTCGCTATTGCTCTCTTTTTACTTGTTGCTCGATTTCTAGTCTTTCGACTATCATCTTCTCGTGTCTTCTTCTTCCATTATGTCAATGAACCATATGCCCCTCAGGGCTCGTGGAGAATAAGGGAGTCGAACCCTTGACCCCTAGCTTGCAAAGCTAATGCTCTGGCCAACTGAGCTAATTCCCCAAAAACTTCGTAGTCCCGGGCAGACTCGAACTGCCGACCCCTACATTATCAGTGTAGTGCTCTAACCTACTGAGCTACAGGACTTCGTCGAATCAGCGTCACTCCTGTGACGGAACCGGCCCCTTACCGGACCCTCTCCTAACGTTCAATTCACAATCCAATCTACAAAGCCCGAAAGACAAGCTCTCTAACCTCATCGCAGACAAATCCGCTCCAGAAAGGAGGTATTCCAGCCGCACCTTCCGGTACGGCTACCTTGTTACGACTTAGCCCCAGTCACCCCGTTTACCCTAGGCAGGGCTCGAACCCCGACTTCAGGTACCCACGGCTTCCATGGCTTGACGGGCGGTGTGTACAAGGCCCGGGAACGTATTCACCGCGCCATGGCTGATGCGCGATTACTAGCGATTCCAGCTTCACGGAGTCGAGTTGCAGACTCCGATCCGAACTGAGACCGGCTTTATGGATTAGCTCCCTGTCACCAGGTGGCTGCCCTCTGTGCCGACCATTGTAGCACGTGTGTCGCCCCGGACGTAAGGGCCGTGCTGATTTGACGTCATCCCCGCCTTCCTCGCAGCTTGCGCCGGCAGTCTCCATAGAGTGCCCGGCATCACCCGGGGGCAACTATGGATGGGGGTTGCGCTCGTTATGGCACTTAAGCCGACACCTCACGGCACGAGCTGACGACAACCATGCAGCACCTTCACAGCAGCCCCGAAGGGAAGGGACATCTCTGCCCCATGCAGCTGCAATTCAAGCCCGGGTAAGGTTCCTCGCGTATCATCGAATTAAACCACATGTTCCTCCGCTTGTGCGGGCCCCCGTCAATTCCTTTGAGTTTCACCGTTGCCGGCGTACTCCCCAGGTGGAATGCTTAATGGTTTCCCTCAGTTCCTGATTGTATATCACCAAGAACCAGCATTCATCGTTTACTGTGCGGACTACCAGGGTATCTAATCCTGTTTGATACCCGCACTTTCGAGCCTCAGCGTCAATAACACCCCAGGAGACTGCCTTCGCAATCGGAGTTCTTCGTCATATCTAAGCATTTCACCGCTACACGACGAATTCCATCTCCCTTGTGTGCATTCAAGACCGCCAGTTTCAACGGCAGGACAAGGTTGGGCCTTGACATTTTACCGCTGACTTAACAGTCCGCCTACGCTCCCTTTAAACCCAATAAATCCGGATAACGCTCGCATCTTCCGTATTACCGCGGCTGCTGGCACGGAATTAGCCGATGCTTATTCGTAAGGTACATGCAGAACGGTACGCGTACCGTCTTTTATTCCCAAACAAAAGAAGTTTACAACCCGTAGGGCAGTCATCCTTCACGCTACTTGGCTGGTTCAGGCTCTCGCCCATTGACCAATATTCCTCACTGCTGCCTCCCGTAGGAGTCTGGACCGTGTCTCAGTTCCAGTGTGGGGGACCTTCCTCTCAGAACCCCTAATGATCGAAGGCTAGGTGGGCCGTTACCCCGCCTACTACCTAATCATACGCATCCTCATCCGCGGCCGGAATACCTTTAGTGGAAACTCCATGCGGAGAAACCACGCCATCGGGTATTAATCCATCTTTCGATGGGCTATCCCCGAGCCGCGGGCAGATTGGATACGTGTTACGCACCCGTGCGCCGGTCGCCATCAAACAAAGCAAGCTTTGTTCATGCTGCCCCTCGACTTGCATGTGTTAAGCCTGTAGCTAGCGTTCATCCTGAGCCAGGATCAAACTCTTCATTGTAAAATAATATATATATGCCATAATGGCAAATATGCTGAAATTATACGGAAGTCGTCCGATGCGGCCCATGTCCGAAAAACCGAATCTATAACAATATATATTGACGGTTCAAATATTTCTTGTACTACATTTCCTTTTTTCTTGTCTCGTAAGCAATAATTCAAAGAACATCGTCGCAAACCGCGTTGTTTCTCGTTTGCGGGTGCAAAGGTAGGCACTTTCCGCGAAACGGCAAAGGCACTGACTACCTTTTTTTATACAAAATTGAAAAAAATATTTATACACATTATTATATAATATATAAGGCGAAAAAACTGCGGTGTGTGAAATTTGCTATAAGGATATAAGAGTTTTAACAAATTGTCCTACTCCTGGGAAAAATGCAATGGAGAACAGCAACAGATATGTTAAAAGGAGGACAAACGCTTTCGTCTTGAATATTCTCTTGCCATACTCTGCTCCGGTTGTTGCATTTTCGTTAACAAAATATGAGACTATTGCGCTGGATTGTCGGCATAATGCACACCAAGACAAGCTGAACAAGGCCGCAATCATGAGACCGGCCAAGCCCGTTGGCATTTCATTGATTGCACTTGAGGGCAACAACATTGAAAGGTCTTGTATGTGTATTGGGAATACTGAAACATTACCTTTATAATAATTATGAATCAATACGCCCAGCAAACAAAAAAACACACATCCAATCAATGACAACAAATAACCGCCAAAAATAGTCTTTTTAATTTCGTTTTCAGAATTTTGCTCGTTTATCATTACGCGGCTAACCACTACCCTATCTACAGACAATATGGGCAAAAGGCATAAACAGATTACAGCGAATGGCATTGATGTCACATCATTAAAACTCATCTCAAGAGATGGGAGCCCATCAATCTTTACACCCAACAAACAAATACAGCCAATGGCAATTACTGCAATGATGAAGAACTGCAACGCATCAAACAGGTGTGAAGTTTTTCGGTCTCCAATGAAACAGGAAACAAAAG
>JBGVDR010000127.1:0-41521 GCA_045119455.1 Faecousia sp. | reverse complement strand
GATGCTGGTGCCGCTACGCAGGATCTGTTTGGACATTACCGTTTCCTTTTGCTCGGAAACCAAATACTGATAAAGCCTCACAATTCGTTTGGCAAATTCCAAACTTTTTTGCTTCAGAACACTGTCATTCGACATGATGGCCTCCTTTCCAATATTGCCAAAATAGAGATATGAGATAGAAATATCTCGTATCTCGTATCTCATATCTCAAATCTTTGGCTTAGTGGTGGAACAGACGCATTCCGGTAAAGGCCATGACGATATTGTTCTTGTCGCACTCGGCGATGACCAGATCGTCACGGATGGAGCCGCCGGGCTGTGCGATATACTTAACACCGGACGCAACACCGCGCTTGACGGAGTCGGGGAAGGGGAAGAACGCATCGGAGCCCAGTGGCACGGCATCCCGGGAATCCAGCCATGCACGCTTCTCCTCAGCGGTCAGAGGCTCGGGACGGACAGTGAAGTAGTTCTGCCAGATACCCTCAGCGCAGACATCTTCTTCGTTGCCGTTGATGTAGCCGTCGATGACATTATCACGGCCGGGGCGACCCAGATCGGCACGGAAGGGCAGGTTCAAGGTCTTGGGATGCTGGCGCAGGAACCAGGTATCAGCCTTGCCACCAGCCAGACGGACACAGTGAACACGGCTCTGCTGACCGGCACCGACACCGATGGCCTGACCGTCGTAAGCAAAGCAGACAGAGTTACTCTGGGTGTACTTCAGGGTAATCAGGGAGATGATCAGGTCAATCTTGGCATCCTCGGGCAGTTCCTTGTTGGAGGTGACGATATTCTGCAGCAGTTCCTCGCCAATTTTGAAGTTATTGCGGCCCTGCTCAAAGGTGATGCCGAAGATCTGCTTGGTTTCCTGCACGGCGGGGACGTAGTTGGGGTCGATGGCCACTACATTATAATTACCATTGCGCTTGGTCTTCAGAATCGCCAGAGCCTCCTCGGTGTAGCCGGGGGCGATGACGCCGTCGGAAACTTCCTTGGCGATCATGGATGCGGTCATGGCGTCGCAAACATCGCTCAGAGCGACCCAGTCGCCGAAGGAGCAAAGACGGTCAGCGCCTCTGGCACGGGCATAGGCACAAGCCAGGGGATTCTCGTCCAGACCCTCGATGTCTTCCACGAAGCAAGCCTTCTTCAGATCCGCGCTCAGGGGCTTGCCCACAGCGGCGCAGGTGGGAGAAACGTGCTTGAAGGAGGTGGCGCAGGCCATGCCGGTGGCTTCCTTCAGCTCCTTGACCAGCTGCCAGGAGTTCAGAGCGTCCATAAAATTGATGTAGCCGGGACGGCCGTTCAGAATGGTGATGGGCAGCTCGTTGCCGTTCTTCATGTACAAAGAAGCGGGCTTCTGGTTGGGGTTGCAGCCGTATTTCAGTTCAAAGTTTTTCATAATTTCTTTATCCTCCCAATGTTGTCATTCCGAGGCCCGCCAGGGCCGTGGGAATCTCCTCCTCCGGCTGTGAAGCCCAGTATCATACAGGAGATTGCCACGTTGCTTCGCTTCTCGCAATGACATACGAGTTGTTAGCAGTGCTTATTGATAATTCTCTGCTCGGTTTCGCCGGTGGCGATGTCGGTATAGCGGACAAACAGAGAAATCTTATTATTCTCGTCCAGATTGGTCCACAGCTCATTGGTGAACGCATCAATGTCGGCGGGGATGCTGACCCGCTCGGGCTCACCCTGGAAGGTGGGGATCACGGGGTTGCCGTCGCAGACATAGGTGTGCAGGAAGTGACCCAGACCGGAGATTGCGGGATACTCCCAGAAGAACCGGGCACAGGCAGAGCCCTCAGCATCGGCGGCCTTCAGAATGGACATCTTGTAGGAGCCGTCGCCGGCGGTCAGGCCGGAGATGCGGGGGGTCCAGTTGGGGCCGTCGTCCTCAAACTGACGGGTGCGCAGAGCGGCTTCCCAGCTCTCGCCCTTGGCCAGGTACTCCCAAATGGTGTCGGTCTGGTCGCCGTTGGTGACAATCAGACCCTTGCCGATTTCCCGGACAGGGTGGTAAATAATCAGGTGGGGGTCCTTCATCAGAGCGGGGTCATGCGCCTGGGTGCGGATGCCGTCGGGCTCGATGCAGAACACCCGGTTGCGGGAGTTGACGGAGCGACCCATAATGAAGTAAGCCGCCACGGACTTCTTGCCGTCGGGGGTGATGCCCAGCACAATGCCGCGGCCGGGGTAGGTGTTACCATCCAGGCGCTCGGCCATGGACTTGATTTCGTAGACGTTCATTTGGATTACCTCCAATTATGTTTTTATGCGGCGCAGCCGCCTTGGCTTCCCCCGGGGGGAAGCTGTCGAGCAAAGCGAGACTGAAGAGGAATGCGGGCGGAAACCTTACGGTTTCCAAAGCGTATCAGACCTATGAGCAGGTCTGTTTCTGCTTCATAATCATTACATTGTCTCCCGAGTTCCTCTTCCGCCCCCTTCGGGGGCACCTATTAGAAGAGGTATGATTGCCACTGGCAATCATTAGAATTCTGATTCGCTGCGCGGAGCACCACCCCCGGGGGAAGGTTGGCGGCTACGCCGCTTTACTTAACAATGACCGTTCGGCCATCGACGGTGATTCGGTCCTCGCAGAAGGCCCGAACCGCCTGGGGAAGCAGAACCCACTCGGCCTGCTCCATAATCCGCTTTTGCAGAACCTCCGCCGTATCGCCGGGCAGAACCTCCACCGCCTTCTGGGCGATGATGGGGCCGCCGTCGCACTCCTCGCTGACAAAGTGCACCGTGGCGCCGGACAGCTTCACACCGTACTTCAGCGCCTCCTCGTGGACCCGCAGACCATAGTAGCCAGGTCCGCAGAAGGAAGGAATCAGTGCCGGGTGGACATTCATGATTGCATTGGGATAGGCCTCCACCAGCTCATTGGTGAAGATAATCATGCAACCGGCCAGTACCACCAAATCAATCCCCATATCCTTCAGCAGCTCCACCAGCGCCACAGTCATGGACCGGTTGGAATCGAAGGACTTTCGGGGCAGCACATAGCCGGCGATGCCCGCCTTTGCGGCACGCTCCAGGGCATAAGCCCCCTCCTTGGAGGAAATGACTGCCACAATTTCGCCGCCCAGCTCGTCGCGCATCTGCGCGTCAATCAGAGCCTGCAAATTGGTGCCTCCGCCGGAGACCAGAACTGCGATTCGCTTCATTCCAGAATCACCTTTTCCTCATTCTTAATGATGGAGCCGATGACGTAAGCAGTTTCGCCATGGGCATTCAGGATTTCCAGAGCCTTCTGCGCCTGCTCGGCAGGCACAACCACGCTCATACCCACGCCCATATTATAAGTATTGTACATATCCCGCTCGGGAATGTTGCCCACGCTGGCGATCAGGTCGAAAATGGGCAGAACACGGACGGCGCTCTTGTCGATCTTGGCGCACAGACCATCGGGGATGGAACGGGGAATATTCTCGTAGAAACCGCCGCCGGTGATGTGGCTGATACCCTTCACGTCCACCTGCTCCAGCAGAGCCAGGATGCTCTTGACGTAAATCTTGGTGGGGGTCAACAGGGTTTCGGCGATGGTCTTGCCGCCCAGCTCCGCGCGGTTCTCGTAGAGCATGGGGTCGTTGTTGTCGATGTTGAAGACCTTGCGGCACAGGGAAAAGCCGTTGGAGTGAATGCCGGTGGAAGCCAGGGCAATCACCACATCGCCCTCAGCCATGCGGGTGTTGTCCAGAATCTTCTTCTTGTCCACGATACCCACGGCAAAGCCAGCCAGGTCGTAATCCTCCACGGGCATCATGCCGGGATGCTCCGCGGTCTCGCCGCCAATCAGAGCGGCGCCGGACTGGACACAGCCCTCAGCCACGCCGGAAACAATGGAGGCAATTTTCTCGGGGATGTTCTTGCCGCAGGCGATGTAATCCAGGAAGAACAGGGGCTTGGCGCCGACGCAGATGATGTCGTTGACGCACATGGCCACGGCATCGATGCCGATGGTATCATGCTTGTCCATCAGGATGGCCATTTTCACCTTGGTGCCGCAGCCGTCGGTGCCGGAGACCAGAACAGGCTCCTCCATGCCGGCAACGGGCAGACCAAAGCAGCCGCCGAAGCCGCCCACGTCATCCAGACAGCCTTCATTACGGGTACGGGCAACGTGCTTTTTCATCAGCTCCACCGCACGGTAACCGGCGGTGATGTCTACACCGGCAGCGGCGTAGCTGGCCGACTGGGAATTCTTGTGATCCATGTTAAAGCTCCTTTTCAGAAGTTGTATATCTTTGTAGGGGCCAATGCCCACATCGGCCCCTTGACGGAAGCCGGTGGAACGGGCCGATGTGGGCATCGGCCCCTACGGAAAGGCTTTGTGCAACGCAGCGCTTATTCTTTGCCGTTCCAGCAGTAGGTACAGACCTTATCCCGGTCCAGGCCGATGGCCTCCAACAGGCCCTCCAGGCTCTGGTAGCCCAGGGAGTCGAAGCCCATCTCCTGGCAGATGGCCTTAAGCATACACTGTCCACGCTTGGTGGAGCAGTCGGCGTACTCATCCAGGTGCTTCTGACCCTCGTCGCCCTCCAGCTTTTGCACCGTTTTCCGGGACAAAAGCTCCATTTCAGACTTACTGCTGGAGAAATTCAAATATTTACAGCCGTACATAATCGGCGGACAGGCCGAGCGCATGTGCACTTCCTTGGCGCCGGAATTGTACAGAAATTGCACAGTTTCGTGGAGCTGGGTGCCGCGGACGATGGAATCGTCCACAAACAGCAGCTTCTTGTCCTGAATCAGCTCCGGCACGGGAATCTGCTTCATTTCCGCCACCAGGTTACGCATCTTCTGATCCGAGGGGGTGAAGGAACGGGCCCAGGTGGGGGTGTATTTTACGAAGGGCCGGGCAAACATCTTGCGGCTCTCGTTGGCATAGCCAATGGCGTGGGGGATGCCGGAATCGGGCACGCCGGCCACATAGTCCACATCGGGAAGCGTGCCGTTTTTCGCCTCATCCCGGGCCATAATCTGACCGTTCTTGCAGCGCATGACCTCCACATTCCGCCCCTCGTAGTTGGAGTTGGGATAGCCGTAGTAGCTCCACAGGAAGGCGCAAATCTTCATATCCTTACCGGGCTCAGCCAACTGCTCCACACCGTCGGCGGTGACCTTCACAATCTCGCCGGGACCCAGCTCATAATAGTCCTGGTAGCCCAGCTTCTGATAGGCAAAGGACTCGAAGGACACGCAGCAGCCCTCCAGATTCTGACCCACCAGCACCGGGATTCGGCCCAGCCGGTCACGGGCAGCAATGAGCCCCTCCTTGGTCAGAATCAGAATGGTGCACGATCCGTCAATCACGCTCTGGGCATAACGGATGCCCTCCACGAAGCTGCTCCGCTGGTTGATCAGCGCGGCAGTGAGCTCGGTGGTGTTGATTTTGCCGGAGGACATGGCCATGAACTGATGACCCGGACCGGAGAAGGTATCCGCCACCAGCTCTTCGGCATTATTGATCAGACCCACCGTGGCGATGGCGAACATTCCCAGGTGGGAACGCACCAATAGCGGCTGAGGATCGGTATCGGAAATGCAACCGATACCGGCACAGCCGCTGAATTTTGTCATGTCGGATTCGAACTTGGTACGGAAGGGGGTATTCTGGATGTTGTGGATCTGGCGCTGGAAGCCCTGCTCCGTATCGTAGAATGCCATGCCACCCCGGCGAGTGCCCAGGTGGGAATGGTAATCCGTACCGAAGAAAACATCGTATTTACATTCTTTGTGGGAAATTGTCCCGAAAAAGCCACCCATAAAGTGTAGTCTCCTCGAAATGGTAACAGTTGTAAAGAAGATACGAGATATAAGATATGAGATATCACGCAAATATCTCGTATCTCATATCTTAATATCTTAATATCTCTCGAATCGCTTAAGCGAAGAACAGCTTATTCAGGGTCAGAGGATCGACGTACTCGCCGTCCTTGTACACACGCATGTTGCCGGAAGCAACCTCGTCGATCAGCATCACGTTGCCCTCGGGGTCGTAGCCGAACTCGAACTTGATGTCGTACAGCTCCATACCCTTGGCGGCCAGGTCATCGGCCACAATCTTGGTGATGGCCTGGGTCTGAGCCTTCAGATCCTCATACTGCTCAGCGGTCATGACGCCGATGGCAACCAGAGCATCCTTGGTGATCAGCGGATCGCCCTTGGCATCGTCCTTCAGAGTGGTTTCCACATAGCTGGGCAGGTCAGCGCCGGACTCGATCAGAGCGCCGTAGCGGCGGATGAAGGAGCCCACAGCCTTGTTGCGGCAGATAACCTCCAGGCCCTTGCCGAAAACCTTGGCAGGCAGAACCTCCATGGTGGTGTTGGCCAGGTCGGCGGAAACATAGTGGGTGCGGATGCCGGCGGCATTGATCTTCTCGAAGAAGTAGATGCTCATGCGCAGGTTCACATCGCCCACACCCTCGATGGTCAGACCCACGCTGTTCTCGCCGGGATCGAACACGCCGTCCTTGCCGGTGCAGTCGTCCTTGAACTTCAGCAGGCAGTTGCCATTGGGCAGAGCATAAACATTCTTGGTCTTACCGGTATACAGAAGCTTCAGATTTTCCATGATAAATTACCTCTTTCAAAAAATGAGTGTATTTATAAAATAACATTCGTAGGGGCCGATGCCCACATCGGCCCTCTTGCTCAGGCCGGTGGAACGGGACGATGTGGGCATCGGTCCTTACGATGATTTACAAGCGGTTACTGCAGGGCCGCGTCCTTGGCCAGCACCTTTTCGGCATCGGCCACACGCTTGGCATCCAGCTTCTCCGCCAGGGAATCGTCGGAAACAGCCAGAATCTCAATGGCCAGCAGAGCGGCATTCACTGCGCCGTCCACAGCCACCGTGGCCACCGGGATGCCGGAGGGCATCTGCACCGTGGACAGCAGGGCGTCCAGGCCGTTGGAGAAGGTGGTGGATTTCATGGGGATGCCAATCACCGGCAGGGTGGTATTGGCGGCCAGCGCACCGGCCAGGTGGGCTGCCATGCCGGCAGCGGCGATGATGGCGCCGAAGCCATTTTTCCGGGCATTCAGGGCAAAATCACGAGCCTGCTCGGGGGTCCGGTGGGCGGAATAGACATGCATTTCGTAGGGTACGCCGAAGCTCTGCAGGGTGTCTGCAGCCTTGCGAACCACCGGCAAATCAGAGTCGGAGCCCATTAAGATGGCGACTTTTTTCATATAAACCTCCAAAAAACATAAATGGACACACTTCGACCATCCAAGGTGAACGTGTGCCCAGACGGTCGGCCAGCGATACCCCTGCTCCGTGTGGTGCTCCACTCTCAACCGTCAGTAACAGAGGCACTATGAATCTATTAGAGATTATAGCATGAACCTTCGCAATCGTCAATTTGGCGAAAACACAAGTTTCCTCAATTTTCACAGCTGTTTCATGTGAATGTTGACAAAACCGCCAGATTTCACGGCGAAAAAAATCCATCCTGAGCCATCGGCAAAGCCGCAAAAATCCCCTCTGGCTTGGGTGGGCAAGGGTGATGTGCAAAACCTCCAAATATGCGGTTTTAATAGTTGAATTTTTTATTATAATGTGTTAGAATAAATTGATATTTTATATATATTGCCGTATTAGGCATTTTGAGAAAGCGGTGGATACTATGAACAAGCGCATTCCTTTGGCTACCCCCACCACCCACGGCGAGGAGCTGACCTTCATTCAGGAGGCCTTTGATAAGAACTGGATCGCCCCTCTGGGCTTCAACTGCGACAATTTTGAGGCGGAACTGACCGCCTTCTTGGGCGCCAATCAGCAGGGTCTGGCCCTGTGCTCCGGCACCGCCGCCCTGCACATGGCAGTCAAGCTGGCAGGCATCCGGGCCGGCGATGTGGTACTATGCTCCGACATGACCTTCGCCGCCACCGTCAACCCCATCGTCTACGAGGGCGGTGTGCCCGTGTTCGTGGACTCTGAGCGGGACACCTGGAACATGGACCCGGACGCTCTGGAGCTGGCATTTCAGAAATACCCCCAGGCCAAGGCCGTCATGCTGGTGCATCTGTACGGTGTGCCCGCCAAGATGGATAAGATTCTGGAAATCTGCCGCAAGTACCATGCGGTGCTCATCGAGGATGCGGCGGAAGCCCTGTCCAGCACCTACCGGGGTCGCCAGTGCGGCACCTTCGGTCACTTTGCCGCTGTCAGCTTCAACGGCAACAAAATCATCACCACCTCCGGCGGCGGTATGCTGCTGACCCGGGATTCGGAGCACCGGGCCCTGGCCTTCAAGCTGTCCACCCAGGCCCGGGAGAATGCCCCCTGGTACCAGCACGAGATGATTGGCTACAACTACCGCATGAGTAATGTGGTAGCCGGCATCGGCCGGGGCCAGCTGCTGCACCTGATGGAGCATCGGGACCGCAAGGAGGCCATCTACCGCCGGTACGAAGCCGGTCTTGCAGGCCTGCCCCTGTCCATGAATCCCTACGAGGCGGACACCTGCCCCAACTTCTGGCTGTCTTGCATCCTCCTGGAGCATCACGACCCCATGGCTCTGATGCAGACCCTGGCGGATTACAACATCGAAGCCCGCCCCATCTGGAAGCCCATGCACATGCAACCGGTTTTCGCCCATTGTGACTTCATTTTCGCCGGAGAAAAGCCGGTGGACGAGGATATCTTCGCCCGGGGTCTGTGCCTGCCCTCGGATATCAAAATGACCGCCGAGGAACAGGATGCCGTCATCGACATCATCCGCAGTTTCCTTGAAAAGTAAAGAATCACAGGTCATTGCGAGACCAGTCCGCAGACTGGTCGTGGCAATCCCGTAAGGTTTTCGAAATGTCCGGGGGATTGTCACGTCGCCTTCGGCTCCTCGCAATGACATGGAAGATTAGGAGGACCAATCATGTATGCCAAATGCATCAAGCGAATACTGGACTTTCTGCTGTCGCTGATGGCGCTGCTGATTCTCAGCCCGGTGCTGCTCATCCTGACGATTCTGGGTGCATGCTTTATGGGTGGCAATCCCTTCTTCACCCAGCGCCGGCCGGGTAAGGGCGAAAAAATCTTCCGCCTGATCAAATTCCGCACCATGTCCAACCGCCGGGACGAAAATGGCAACCTCCTCCCCGACGAGGTGCGGCTGAACAAATACGGTCGGTTCCTGCGCTCCACCTCCCTGGACGAGCTGCCGGAGCTCATCAACATCCTGCTGGGGCAGATGTCCATCGTGGGCCCCCGCCCCCTGCTGGTTAAATACCTGCCCCGGTACAATGCCCAACAGCGCCGCCGCCATGAGGTCCGCCCCGGGCTCACCGGCTGGGCACAGGTCAATGGACGCAATGCCATCAGCTGGGAAGAAAAGTTCCAATATGACATAGAATATGTGGAAAATATCAGCTTTTCCATGGACATAAAGGTGATTTTCACCACCATCAGCAAGATTTTTAAGCGGGAGGGTATCTCCTCAGACACCGCCGCCACCATGGAGGAATTTATGGGCTCCCCGGAAACGCAGGAGGTATGACATGAAAAACGTCATCATCATCGGCGCCGGCGGTCACGCCCGTGTCATCGCCGATATCGTCACCGCCGCCGGAGACAACCTCCTGGGGCATCTGGACGACCACGCCCCGGCGCTGGGTCCGGTTTCCGACTACACAAAATTCCCCGATGCCCACTTCATCATCGGCATCGGCTCCGCAGCTGTCCGCCGGCGCATCGCCGAAAGAATGACCGGTGTCCAATGGTACACTGCCATCCACCCCACCGCCGTCATTGGCTCCGGCACCTCCATCGACCCGGGCACCGCCGTAATGGCGGGTGCCATGATTGGTCCCGGCGCCCGGATTGGCGCGCACGCCATCGTCAACACTGGCGCCATTGTGGAGCATGACAATCTGATTGGCGACTTCGCCCACATCAGCGTGGGTGCCAAGCTGGCGGGCACCGTGACCATCGGTCCGGAGAGCTGGATTGGCATCGGCGCGGTGGTCAGTAACAATCTGAGTATCTGCGGGGGCTGTATGGTCGGTGCAGGCGCTGTGGTGGTAAAGAACATCACTGAGCCCGGCACCTACGTAGGCGTACCCGCCCGGAGGATCAAATGAAAATCCTGATTTTAGCCAACAACGACGTAGGTCTGTATCAGTTCCGAGGGGATTTGATTCGGACGCTGCAAAAAAATCACGAGGTCACAATCAGTTTGCCCTACGGACCACTGGTGGACCCCCTGACGGAGGCCGGCTGCCGCTTTCTCGACACCCCCATCGACCGCAGAGGGCTGAACCCCGTCACGGATTTGAAGCTGCTGCGGAAGTACAAGAAGATGCTGAAGGCGGAACGCCCGGATTTGGTAATCACCTACACCATCAAGCCCAACATCTACGGTGCCATGGCCTGCAAGAGCCGGAAAATCCCCTACGCCGTGAACATCACCGGCCTGGGCACCGCCTTTCAGGGCAGCGGAATGCTGAGAAAATTGGTCACATTCCTCTACAAAACCGCCCTGAAAAAGGCAAAAATCATATTTTTTGAGAATTCCGGCAACCGCCAGGTTTTCCTTGACGAAAAAATCGTGCCGGAAGAGAAAACCTGCCTGCTTTCCGGCGCCGGCGTGAATCTGGAGCGCTACACCCCCGCGCCTTACCCGGCGGAGGGGAAGACCCACTTCCTGTTCGTAGGCCGGGTCATGAAGGAAAAGGGCATCGGTGAGCTGTTCGAGGCCATGAATCGCCTGACCGCCGCCGGACACGACTGCTGTTTGGATGTGTTGGGAAATTACGAAGAGGACTATGCACAGGTCATCCAACGATACGAAGCGCAGGGATGGCTTCATTATTACGGCTATCAAACCGATGTGCGGCCCTTCATCGAAAAGGCCCACTGTTTCGTCCTGCCCAGCTATCACGAGGGCATGGCCAACACCAATCTGGAGTGCGCCGCCATGGCCCGCCCCTTGATTACCAGTGACATTCCCGGCTGCCGGGAAGCCGTTATGCCTGCTTCTGGTATGTTATGTAAACCGCAAGATGCGGACAGCTTATATTTCGCCATGGAAGCGTTCCTGCGCCTGCCCCACAGTCAAAAGGCCGCCATGGGCACCGCCGGCCGCACCCATATGGAAGCTGTCTTCGATAAGGAAAAGGTGGTCCAAGCCACCCTGGACGCATTGAATCTCTGACACAAGGAGGCCGCCATGGGCGATATTAAGCTATCGAAAATGGAGCGGATGCTTCGCAGCCGAGTCCAAAAATACAGCCACGAGAAATACTGGCGATTCCGCCAATTCGTGGTCGATTCCACCCGGGGCTCCCGGCTGGGCAAACTACGACGGCTGTACTACATCAAGCGGGCGGATGCCTTCAACAACGCCTCCATGGGCACTCATATGAACTGCGGTGCCCAGTTCGCCACCTCCCCCAACCTCCCCCATGGGCTCAACGGCATCATCGTTTCCCACAATGCGGTGATTGGCGCAAACTGCACCATTTTCCATCAAGTCACCATCGGCGAAGGCAAGGGTGGCGCCCCCACCATCGGCGATAATGTGCTGATTGGCGCAGGCGCTAAAATCATTGGCAACGTCCACATCGGCAACAATGTCAAAATCGGCGCCGGCTGTATCGTTGCCTGCGATGTCCCCGATGGGGCAACTGTGGTGATGGGACACCCCAGAATTCTTGTGAAGAAGGCATAATTATGGCTAAAATCTCAATTTTGATGGGCATTTATAACTGCGCCCCCACCCTGCCGGAGGCCATCGATTCCATTCTGGCGCAGACTGTCACCGACTGGGAGCTGATTCTCTGCGACGACGGCTCTGCGGATGACACCGCCCAAGTGGCCGAATCTTACGTCAACGCCCACCCCGGCAAAATTATACTACTGAAAAACGAGCGGAATATGGGTCTGAATTTTACACTGAACCGCTGTTTGGAGGTCGCAACCGGCACCTATATTGCCAGAATGGACGGCGACGATATTTCCCTGCCGGAGCGCTTTGAAAAGGAACTGGCAGTGCTGGAAAACAATCCGGACATCGCCGTGGTCAGTTGCGCCATGAGCTACTTCGACGAATGTGGCGAACACGGCGGTGTGGCACGAATTTGCCAGGAGCCCCAGCAGGAAATGCTGGTTCACGGGCCGGTCCATTGTCATGCCCCCTGCATGATTCGTGCCGAGGTAATTCGCAGTGTGGGCGGGTACAGTGTGGATAAGCGGCTTCTGCGGGTGGAGGACTGGCACCTTTGGCTGAAAATATATGCCGCCGGCGGTCGGGGTCGTAACATTCCCGAAATTCTCTACAAAATGCGGGATGACCGGAATGCCGCCTCCCGGCGGAAATTCAAATATCGCATGAACGAAGCACACGTCTCCGCTTTGGCTGTCAGAATGCTGAAGTTCCCCAAATGGAAATATTTATACACCCTACGGCCCCTTGTGGTGGGTCTGCTTCCCGGACCGGTTTACCGGTACCTGCATCGCAAAAAAACCAGTAAATAATATTCCACAGGAGCGGTAATAACTTTGAACAATCTACTGATAACGTCCTCCCCCATATCACGAAGGGGGGTAAGCTGATGGACCTACTTGATATTTTTTCGTACATTATCGGCCTGTTTCAAGGAAGAGAAGGATATATGAATCGACTATGGCTTATCCTGGCGGTTGCCTTGGCAATTGCCAGATTGACAAACTGGCGGGACGACCGGCTTCGGGCCGACGGCAAGGAAAAGATGGAGCGGTTTTACACCGCCTGTCTGATTCTGGTGCTGGGCTTTTTCTGCGGTCTGCGTACCTGGGGTAACGATACCGTCACCTATATGCAGAGTTTCGAGTTGGCGCCTACCTGGGATGAATATTTGGAACAGGGTCGCTTTGTTTTCTCTGAAGGTATCGGCTTCCTTGCCAGTAACAGTCTGCTTAAAACCCTCGGTTTTACCATACAGGACTTTCTGATGGTCTTTGCCTTCGCTACCATCATCCCCTACGTTCTGTTCGTCCGGCGCTACAGCGTCAATGCCATGTTCGGCGTATTCCTCATGTTCGCCACCGGTATGTACACCTTCACCCTGGCCGCCATCAAGCAGACCATGGCCACCGGCATCTGTCTGGCCGGTCTGCCCATGCTGCTCGATGGTAAGAAAATCCGCTACTGCCTGATGGTTGCCCTGGCCTCCCTGTTCCATCCCTATGCCCTGATTTACCTGGTGGCCCCCTTCCTGATGTTCCAGCCCTGGAAGGGGAAAACCATCCTGATGTCCGTGATTTTTGTGGGTGCCGGCTTCATGCTGGACACCCTGATTGGCACCGTGCTGGACATCACCACCGCCATGGGCGCCGAGTACACCCAGGCGGAAATGATGGGCGCCGGTGTTAACATCTTCCGGGTTATGATTAGCTTCGTCCCCGTGGGCTTTGCCGTGTTCTACGGCAGCGCGCTGTTTGAGCGGGCAGATAAGAAGGTCTGGCTCATGTTCAACCTGGCCATGCTCAACGCCCTGATTATGTTTGTGGGCCTGTTCGGCACCGCCAACTACTTTGCCCGCATGGCCAACTACTTCCTGCCGGCTCAGGTGGTTGTCCTGCCCTGGATTTTGTACAGTGCCCATCCCACCGACCGGCGCTGGATGCTGCCCGCCACCATCATCGGCTACACCGGCTATTTCTACTACGAAAACGCCATCATCCGTCCCTTCGACATCGGCTACAGCCATATGTCCTTCTGGGAGTATGTGCTGGACCTGCTCCAGAGGATTTTGACATGAAAAAGAAGCTTCTGTTTCTGATTCCCTCCCTGCACCACGGCGGTGCGGAGAAGGTGCTGGTGAATCTGGTGAACAACCTGGATTCCAGCAAATACGATATCACGGTGCAGACCCTGTTTGACGTGGGAGTGCATCGGGAGTCGCTGAAGCCCCACATCCGCTACCTTGGCGGCATGAAGCGGCAATTCCGGGGAAATACCACCTTTTTTAAGCTGTTTTCCCCGAAATTCCTGTGGAAACGGCTGGTCGGCGAGCATTATGACATCGCCATCTCCTATCTGGAGGGACCCACTAATCGGATTTTAGGTGGCTGCACCGACCCGGATACTAAAAAAGTTGCTTGGGTCCATATCGAACTCAACGATTCCAAAGCTGCCTCCATCGGCTTCCGCAGCCCTGCGGAGGCGGAGCGCATTTACAACAGTTTTGACCAAATCGTTGCCGTTTCCCGAAATGTGAAGGAGATTTTCTGCAAAAATCTCCACATTACCGCTCCCATGGACGTGCTCTATAACACCAACGAAACAGAGCAAATCGTAGATAAATCCCGGCTGGAGCCGGAGGACCCCCGGTTTATTACCGACGAAATTCCCAGCATATGCTCCGTAGCTAAGCTTATTCCCACCAAGGGCTTCGACCGGCTGCTGAATGTCCACAAGCGTCTGCTGAACGAGGGGCTGAACCATCGAATCTACATTCTGGGGCTGGGCGCGGAGCAAAAAGCCCTGGAAAAGCAGATGCAGGAGCTGGGCATCGAACATTCTGTCACCCTGCTGGGCTTCCACAAGAATCCCTATCAGTACGTATCCCGCTGTGATTTGTACGTTTGCTCTTCCCATCGGGAGGGCTTCTCCACCGCCGTCACCGAGGCGCTGGTGGTGGGCACTCCGGCGGTGAGCACCTGCTGCTCCGGCGCCACCGAGCTGCTGGGCGAACACAACGAATACGGCATCGTGGTGGAAAACACCGAGGAAGGCATCTACCAGGGCATGAAGCGCCTGCTCTCCGATCCGGCCCTGCTGGCTCATTATAAAGAAAAGGCAAAAGAGCGGGGCAGCTTTTTCAGCCGCACCGAAACCGTCCGCGCCGTGGAAAATATGCTGGACACCATTTAAATTTCCATGTCATTGCGAACCAGTGCGTACACTGGTAAACTATTTTCAATTATGATTCTATCTTCTGGCAGTCCAATGGCTGCTTTCAGAACAGACAGGTGGTATGTATATGAGGTTTTCGGTCTTAATAAATAAGGTTATGTTTCGAGTCGTTCATCTTCCTGTTGTAAGAACTGCGTCCCGTTTTATTTACCGCAGCTTTTGCAGTAAAAAATCTCTGGAACTCAGTCTTGAAGCACATCAGTCTATCACAGCTAAGCTTCCCCCGCATCCCAAGGGACACGCACTTTGGCCGGACTCCAACCAACCCTCATGGGTGCCAGAGCAATATGATCTGTCAATTATTATCCCCTTTTATAAAACAGAACAATACGCCAAGGATTGCATTCAGTCCGTTCTAAATCAAGAAACCACTTTCCGTTACGAGCTGATTCTTGTGGATGACGGTTCGCCGGACAATTGCCCTGCGATTTTGGATACCTATCAGCACATTCCGAATGTAGTGGTTATTCACCAACCCAATCGCGGCTTGTCCGGTGCCCGAAACCACGGTATACAAATCGCTCGTGGAAAGTACATCATGTTCCATGATTCCGACGATCTTCTGTACCCGGGCTCTATTCAGGCATTGATGTCAGCGGCAACCGAGAGCCATGCAGATATTGTGGACGGTTCCTTCCAAACCATGACCCTGAAAGGCAAACCCAAAAAACTATATTCTCACCCAGAAAAGCTTTCCTGCAAAGGGGAGGGGATGTTTGGTTACGCCTGGGGTAAGGTTTTCCGCCGTTCCCTTTTTCAGAAAATCTGCTTCCCTGAAGGCTATTGGTTTGAAGATACCATCATCTCCGGTCTCATCTTCCCTCTGGCTTCCGTCACCAAAACCATCCCCAATATTGTTTCCATGTATCGCATGAATCCCAAAGGCATTTCGTTAAGCAGCAAAACAAACCCCAAGAGTATCGACACCTATTATGTAACAGAGGAAATCCTTGCCGCCCATGAGGAATTGGGAATGGAAGAGAATCGTCTGGGTTTTCTTCTTCAACTCGGCCCTTACATATATGGCCGTACCCAAAATCTATCTAAGCATGAAATCCAGGCAATATTTCTTATGGCTGCGGATTTGGCGCAAAAATATGACCTGACCTCCAATCTGGAAGGTGCCAATTATTATCAGCAACAATTGGCTGATGCCCTGGCCCATCGGCGATACAAACAGTGGAAATGGGTCTGCACATTGATGTGAAAAGGAATAAAAAATGCGAATTTGTCTTTTGGAAGGTGATATGTCCCGCACCGGTGGCACCGAGCGGATGACCGCCTGGCTGGCCAATGCCCTGTGCGACGACCACGAAGTGCATATTCTGAGCCTGCGGCTGACTGGCGGAGGGGTGTTTTTCCCTCTGTCCGATGGGGTGCGCCACAGCGTTTTGCCCCCCTTCTCCGGCAAGGCCGGCATCCTGAAGCAGATTCGCTGGATTCACCGATACATTATAAATAATAATATCCAGCACGTCATCAATGTGGACATGGGTATGGGCATCTATGGTGTCCGCGCCGCCAAAGGCACTTCCTGCCGGATCATCACCTGGGAGCACGGCAATTTCTGCAACAACTGGGGGTCCCGGCTGTTCCCCCATTTCCGCCGCTATGCCGCCAAAAAGAGCGATGCCGTGGTGCTTTTGACGGAAAAGGACCGGAAAAACTACGAAAATCATTTCAAAAAACACGCTCCCATTTATGTGATTCCCAACCCGGCAGAGCGTACCAACTGCGCCTATGACAGGGAATCCCGCACCATTTTGTCCGTGGGGCACCTGCTTCGTAACAAGGGCTACCACCGGGTGGTGGAAATGGGTAAGAAAATTCTGCCCAGCCGACCGGACTGGAAATGGGTCATCTGCGGCGAGGGCCCGGAGCGTCCGGCGCTGGAGCAGGCCATCCGGGATGCCGGGCTGGAACAGCAGATTTTGCTCCCCGGACTGGTGAAGAACATGGACGAATACTACCGGACCGCGGCCATTCAGGTGCTGACCTCCGATATGGAGGGCCTGCCCATGACGCTCCTGGAGGGCAAGGGACACCACCTGCCTCTGGTGGCCTTCGACATCATGACCGGCCCCAGCGACATCATCGACGAGGGCATCAACGGCTGCCTCATCGAGCCCTTCGATTTGGATGCCATGGCCGCAAAAATCGCCGCCCTGATGGATAACCCCACCCTGCGCAAAAATTACTCTGAAAATTCCAAAATCGGTATGGAAAAGTTCTCAAAACCCACCATTTTACAGTCGTGGGAGAATCTTCTAAAGGAGGTCTGAACATGGAACCCCTGCTGAGCGTTATCGTTCCTGTTTACAAGGTCGAAGCCTATCTGCGTGATTGCGTGGATTCCATTTTGGCTCAGACCTATCAGAATCTTGAAATCATCCTGGTGGACGACGGTTCTCCCGATAACTGCGGCGCCATCTGTGACGAATATGCCTCCAAGGACTCCCGCATCCGGGTCATCCACAAGCCCAATGGTGGCCTGTCCGATACCCGCAACGCCGGCATGTCCATTGCCACCGGCGAATATCTGATGTTTGTCGACAGCGACGACTTACTGACCCTCAATGCAGCGCAAACACTGATGGGTCTGGCTGCCCAGGAGCAAGCAGACATTGTTATCGGTAACCATCTCCGCTTCGAGGAGGAGTTACCGCAAATCCCCACCTGCTCCGCCGCTCCCAATGTTCATACCCCTGAAGAAGCCGCCGCAGATATGCTCCAAAACGGCTGCGCCGCTTGGGCCCGGGTCTTCCGCCGGAGCATCCATGAGGGCATCGATTTTCCTGTTGGGGAAATCAATGAGGACGAGGCCATCGTCCTGAAGCTTTATGACCGGTGTCAGCGGATTGTAAAAACTGCCGAAGTGGTCTACCTCTACCGCTGCCGCCCCGAAAGCATCACCACCACCTCCTATAATCCCAAGAAGTTAATTTGGGTAAAACACTGCCGGGACAATCTGGTCTTCATTCGTTCCCATCATCCCCTGCTGGAACTTGATGCCGCCAAGCGCTACCGGGGCAGCCTAACCTGGTCTATGACGGAAATGCTTCTGTCTGAACAGGATTTTTCTGCTGAGATTCGGGATTTGCGTTGCCAGTTAAAGCGGGAAAAGAAGATTTTTTCCCAAATTTCCTTCCCCAGCAAGCAGGAAAAACTGCGATTTTCTCTGCTAACCAGCGGTCCGCTGTGGCTGTACCGCACTCTAATCCGGATTAAGAGAGGATAATAACGCCATGCGTCATGAATTTTGGACCATTGCCTATCGTCCCCGGGGAGCGCAAACCCTTTTGGAGGACACCGCAACTCCCTTCCGGGTGATTCCCAACACCTGGCGCTACTGGTGCGCCGATCCCCATCTGTTTGAGCTGGACGGACAAACCTATGTTTTCGCAGAGCTGTATGACCGGGTGCTTCGCCGAGGTGTTATCGGTTTCTGTCAATTGACCGACCGAGGGCCATCCAAGTGGAAGCTTGCCCTAAAAACCCCTTTTCACCTGTCCTATCCTCATATTTTTGCGGATAAAGACGGCATTTACATGATTCCTGAGTCCTACGTCGGTGGTGAAATCGCCCTGTACCGGGCAGCGAAATTCCCCACCAAATGGGAGCGCATTCGACCCATTCGGCAAAATTTCGTTGCCGTGGACACCACCCGGATTCCCTGGGACGGCAACACCTGGCTTTTGACCCAAAGCCAAACCGATGATAACACCGGCTGTCTGATGCTTATGACCGAGGACGGCACCAAGGACTGGTGCATCTCCAAAAATGACCCCTTCTGCCGCCCCGCCGGCCCGGTGTTCCGGCATGACGGACGCCTGATTCGCCCGGCGCAGGACTGCTCTGATGGCTACGGCAAGGCCCTGCGATTCCACGAAATCACCGCGGTAGGGGAGGGCCTGTTCCAGGAACACCTGCTGACCCAAGTCACCCCGGATCAGATCCACAGCGACTGGAAGCATGTCCCCCAGGGCATCCACACCTACGGGCAATCTGAAAAATACGAGATTATTGATCTGAAGAGCTACGAAAAGGATCCCCTTTTCACCATCATGCGCCCAATTTGGTACATTTGGCGCAGAATGAAACGAATTGTGAGGAAATGATATGGAATTTCGCATCTACCCTCTAACTGATACCTCCCGCCTGCCGGAAGTTTGCGCCCTCTTCGCCAAAGGCCTGGGGGAAACGTCTCCTCAGGAATGGCTGTGGAGAAATTTCACCGACAATGGCCTTCCTAATGGCATTGTATCTGTGGCGGAGGATGAAAACGGTATTTTCCGGGCTGTTTTCGGCATGCAACCAGTGATCTACCGCCGGGAACAGGAGCAAAAAATACTGGTTCAAACCCAGGGGTTGGTCATCGACCCGGAATGCCGCGGTCAGGGCCTGATGCGAAAAATTTTTCAGTTCAATGCGGACTATTTCCGGGCCCAGGGTGCCGAGGCCTTGACCTCCTTCTCCTGCAACGACCTGTCCTATCCTATTTTTATGAAATACGGTGCCAGGGATTTAGGTGCCCTGGGGGGCATCTGCACCGGCAAGCGGCTACTACCCAGACACGCTCGTCGCAATTGGTCCCAGAATGGATGGCAAATTCAAATTCAGGAGGAAATCCCCTCCGATTTATGTTTCTACCCCGGAAAAAAGTGCTTTAAAATGGAGAAAAACCTGCGATTTATGCAGTGGAAATTCGTCGAGGATCCCAACCAGCGTTATCAGTGGCTGACCATCTGCCGGGATGGCAAGCTGGAGGGTTACTGCGCATTTTATGTAAACCGTGGTCGCCTGCGCTCCGCAGTTAACATTTGCGATTGGGAGCTTCAGCCTACGCTGCCCAATGAAATTTTGAAAAAGGCTGTGGAGCTACTGCACAGTCTTGGCAACTGGGTCCACCTGTGGGGCATGCTTAGCCCAGAGGATTTGACCCGTTGGCAAAAAGCCGGCTTAATCCGCCCCTCCACCAATACCGAGCGTTTTGTGTTCTTCCCCTTGACTGACCGGGAGATTCCTGCCGATTGGTCCATCACCAAAGCTGATTCCGACTGTTAAGGAGCATCACTATGACCAGCGATTACGGAAATCTGGAACTGCACCAGATTCTGCTCTCTGCGATGCAGGATTTTCATAATTTTTGTGAGGCTAACAATCTTCGCTACTGTCTTCACGGTGGCACCTGTCTGGGTGCCATTCGTCATCAGGGCTTTATTCCCTGGGATGACGATGTGGACATTGCCATGCCTCGAAAGGATTACGACCGCTTTTTGAAGCTGGCACCCAAGACTCTGGGTAATAAATACACCGTATTGACCTATAAAAACGACAAATCCATGATTACCAATGTCACCAAAATCAAAATCCACACCCCTGGAAAGGAGTGGAGTGGGGATACTTACCCGTTTTTAGACATCTTTCCCATGAGCGATGTGCCCAACTCCAAATGGCTTCAGCGACTGCAAAACAAACTGGCCATTTTCGTAAACACCATCGTGTATACCAGAATTGGCTATGTTCATCTGAACTCTTTCAAAGCTAAATTGGTATATGGTTCCCTTTCCAAGCTGGGTAGACGTTTTTGGAGCGGTGTGTTGGAACACCTGGTTATCAAACATTTTCCCCATTTCCGGTCAAAATCCGTCAATATTGTAGCCACTGCTAATTACTGCAACAACACCGGTTATGCCACCGATTTATGGCCGAAATACTTTTTCGAAAACCGTCTACTCACTCCTTTTGAAGGCGAAATGTTCTATATCACCCAGCACTGGGAGGAATACCTCACCGAAATGTACGGTGATTATATGACCCCCCCAGCAGAAAATGCCCGCAGCAATAAGCACGGCATTGAGAAAGGATGAAAAATATGAAGGTCGTTTTACTTGCCGGAGGCTTCGGCACACGAATCAGCGAAGAAAGTCAAAACCGCCCCAAACCCATGATTGAGATTGGCGGCATGCCCATTTTATGGCACATTATGAAGCTGTACTCCCACTACGGCTTCAACGAATTTATCATTTGCTGCGGCTACAAGGCCTATGCCATTAAGGAATACTTCGCCAATTACTTTTTGCATCACAGTGATGTAACCTTCGATTTTACCTCCGGGAAAAACGAAATCTCCATCCATAATAACGCCACCGAGCCCTGGAAGGTCACGCTGGTTGACACCGGCCTGCACACCATGACCGGTGGCCGGGTGCGTCGGATTCGGGATTATGTTGGAAACGAGCCCTTTATGCTCACTTATGGCGATGGAGTATCCGATGTGGATATTTCCGACCTGCTACGCGCCCATCAGGCATCGGGCAAACTGGCTACCCTTACTGCCTATCAGCCCAACAACCGTTTTGGCGTTTTGGACATTGATCAGGACGATTCCATCCGGGATTTCCGGGAAAAGACCCAGGCTGACGGCGACTGGATCAATGCCGGCTTCATGGTTCTGGAGCCGGCGGTTTTCGACTACATCAGCGGCGACAGCACCGTTTTGGAGCGG
Source organism: Faecousia sp. (assembly GCA_045119455.1). GTDB lineage: Bacteria > Bacillota > Clostridia > Oscillospirales > Oscillospiraceae > Faecousia. Next base: position 20,101 of record JBGVDR010000127.1, on the reverse strand, counting down.
GAGCCTTTGGAGCAGATTGCCCGGAGCGGTCGGCTGAATGCCTACAAGCACGAGGGATTTTGGCAATGTATGGACACCCTGCGTGATAAGCAACTCCTTGAAAAATTATGGGCAGAAAACGCTGCCCCCTGGAAGGTTTGGTAAACATGTTAAGCTTCTACAATGGCAAGCGGGTTTTGGTCACCGGTCACACCGGCTTCAAGGGTACATGGCTGTGCAGAATGCTTCTGCTGGCAGGGGCAGATGTCATCGGCTATTCTTTGGCTCCTGAGGACCACCCCAACCTGTTCGATTTGTCCGGTGTTCAGGAAAAAATTCGCCATGTGACCGGAGATATTCGTGATTTGGAGCATTTGCAGCGGGTTTTTCAGGAATCGCAACCGGAAATTGTACTCCATTTGGCCGCCCAACCCCTGGTGCGCCGTTCCTATCAGGATCCGGTATATACCTATGCCACCAATGTGATGGGTACCGTGAATGTGCTGGAATGCGTCCGCACCCACAGATGCGTCCGTTCCTTCCTGAATGTGACCACCGACAAGGTCTACGAAAATAAGGAGCGTCCTGAGGGATACCGGGAGGACGAGCCTTTGGACGGCTACGACCCTTATTCCAATTCCAAATCCTGCTCCGAGTTGGTGACCCACAGCTACAAAAAATCCTTCTTCACCAATGGCCGGTGTGCCATTTCCACAGCCAGAGCCGGTAATGTAATCGGCGGTGGAGATTTCGCCAAGGATCGCATCATCCCCGATTGCGTCCGTGCCGCCCAGGCCGGCGCCGATATCATCGTGCGCAACCCATACTCCATCCGTCCCTATCAGCATGTGCTGGAGCCCCTGTATGCCTATCTGATGATTGCCCAAAAGCAGTTTGAAGACGGCTCCTTTGCTGACTATTATAATGTAGGCCCCGACGAGCGGGACTGCCTGACCACCGGTCAACTGGTGGATATCTTCTGTAAAAAATGGGGCCACGGGCAGCAGTGGAAAAATGTATCCGAGGCAAACGCCCCCCATGAGGCCACCTTTCTGAAGCTGGACTGCACCAAACTGAAGCAGACCTTCCGTTGGCAACCTCTGTGGGATGCGGAAATTGCCATTGAAAAAGTGGTGGATTGGACAAAGGTTTACCTGGCTGGCGGGGATATCCCAACCTGTATGGACCGGCAAATCACCGAATTTCTCATTCAGATGAATAAGGAGCATTCTCTATGAAAAGTGTAATCGTATCCGGCGCCAATGGCTTTGTGGGCAGTCATGTAGTACAAGAGCTTCTACAACATGGCATTCGCGTTCTGGCGCTGGATTTGCCTGGAAATGACAGCAATCTGCCCAAAAGTGATTTGCTTCGCTTTTTGGGAGTTGATATCTTCGATTTGCCTAGTCAGAATGGATTGATTGAGTCCAACACCTATGATACCTTTTTCCACTTTGCCTGGGTTGGCTCCGCCGGTCCCGCTCGGATTGATTATAACCTCCAGATGAAGAATGCCCTGTGTACTGTCGAATGCATGAAGCTTGCAAAAAAGCTGGGCTGCACCCGATTCGTCTGCGCCGGCAGCATCATGGAGCAGGAGGTTATCAGCGCGGTGTTTGCCCCCGAAAACCGGCCCGGTATGGGATATATCTACGGCACGGGCAAGTTGGTCGCACACTGCATGTGCAAATCCGTTGCCGCCGCCGAGGATATTGAGCTTGTTTGGGCCATCATTACCAACGCCTACGGTGAGGGGGAGCGCTCTCCTCGATTCGTGAATACCACTATTCGAAAAATTATCCATAACGAGCCCCTGCAGTTCACCGCCGCCACGCAAAACTATGATTTTGTCCATGTTTGCGATGTCGCACGGGCGTTCCGGCTCATTGGTGAGCATGGAAAATCTTTCTGCGAATATGTCATAGGAAGTGGCAATGCCCGCCCCTTGAAGGAGTTTATTCTGGAAATGACCGAGGCGCTGGCGCCGGAGGCTTCTGTCGTCTTTGGCGATATTCCCTTCACCGGGGTCAATATGCCTCTTAATGTCTTTTCCATCGAAAATACCCAAAAAGACTGCGGATTCTATCCAGAAATTTCCTTTGCCGAAGGCACACAGCGTACAATGGCATGGCTGAAGGAGAATGACTAACCATGATTGAAAAATTTCAATTTGAAGAGCTGGAATTGAAGGGTGCCTATCTGATTCGCCCCTTCTTCGCCTCTGATGAGCGGGGCGGCTTGGTGAAGGATTATAACATCGAGACCTTCCGGGCCAATGGCATTGACCACGAGCTGAAAGAAGTGTTTTACACCATATCCAAGCGCGGCGTCATCCGTGCCATGCACTTTCAGTGTGTAAAAGAGCAGGCCAAACTGGTTCGCTGTATCAGTGGTCATGTTTACGATGTGATTATCGATTTACGCAAGGACTCTCCCACCTTCGGCAAATGGCTAGGCTTTGACCTGACCGGTGAAAACCGGCTGAGTCTGTATGTACCCAAGCATTTTGGTCACGGATATCTGGTCATTGAGGACTCGGTGGTCAGTTATCAATGTGACGAGGTTTTTTACGGCGAATACGACTCCGGCATCCAATGGGATGATCCGAATATGGCCATTCAATGGCCCTTGGAGCGCATCGGTGGCGCACAAAACCTGATTATTTCGGAAAAGGATCAAAATTTGCAAAGCTTTTCGAATTTTTGTCGGAGCGTTGTTGATTCTGATTAACGGGAGGCATATGTCATGAATGTGGTTTACTCAAGCAGTAATGGATATAGCAGACATGCAGGCATCTCTATCACATCTCTGTTTGAACATAATCGAGATATAGATACACTGGAGGTCTTTATCATCGATTACGGAATTAGTGATGAAAATAAGCATCATTTAAATGCTATCGCCCAAAAATACGACAGAATAATCACATTCTGCTCTTTTGACCAAGAAAACTTAGTATATACTGACAATAGCTATAATATTCCTCTCAACTCCTATGCTCGTCTGTTTCTCGCCGTCATTTTACCAGAACGGGTCAAAAAGGTCATTTGGCTTGATTGTGATACAGTCGTCACCGACTCTTTATCCGACTTTTGGAACACAGACCTCCAAGGAAAGGCGATTGCTGCTGTACAAGATTGTGGAGGTGGATGTTTCTGGAAAGAGACCGGAGACGAGGAATACTATCGATATTTTTGCGCTGGTGTTTTCCTTGCAGATTTGGAAAAGTGGAGACAAATCAACGTCACTCAGCAGTTCCAAGCGTATATGCACAAGATGGAAGGCCATCTGAAGCACGTGGATCAAACTGTTTTGAACGGCGTACTGCACAATAATCTTCTCATTGTGCATCCTCGTTACGACGTACTTACCCCGACCTTTGTGATGTCCTACAATAATCTGATAGCATATTTCCAACTAAGTCAATGTTACTATAGCAAACAAGAGATTCGTGACTCCATACGCAAACCCGCAATTATCCATTTTACATCCTCAAATATTGGCCGTCCCTGGGAGAAAAGAAACAAACACCCCAGAGCCAAGGAATACCAAAAATATTGGAAAACCAGTGCATGGAAGGATGAACCATGGGGAATCTTTCAGTCGACGATGGGACATGAATTCGATAGGACACTATGGCTTTATCGACACATTCCTGTGAAGGTTTTCATGTTCTTCATTAAAGCGAAGCGACTCGTGCGCAGATAACTAACCCATGTAGGTTTATTTATATCAAAGCGAATCGATTTAGGTGAGATATCAATGCAAAACAGCAAAAAAATTACTATAAATATTGTTGCGAATCTGCTGAGCTTCGCAATCACCATCCTAATCAGCCTCTTCATCACTCCCTGGATTGTCAACACCCTGGGCAGTGAGGCTTATGGCTTTGTGGGTTTGGCGCAGAACTTTGTCAGCTACGCTTCTCTGATTACCGTGGCGCTGAATGCCATGTCCAGCCGGTTCGTTTCCATCGAAATTTACAAAGGCAATTACGATGCCGCCAACCGCTACTTTACCTCCACCTTTTTCGCCAATGCCTTCCTGGCGGCGGTGCTGCTGCCGATTTTCACCGTTATCATCTGGCAGCTGGAGTACCTGATTGAAATCCCTGCCCACCTGGTTTTGGATGTAAAAATCGCTTTCACCATCACCTTTGTGCAGTTTTTGCTGAATGTTCTGCTATCACGGTACGAAATCGCCACCTTCGTCACCAACCGGCTCTACCTGAACCAGAAAAACGCCCTGATTGGCAGCGCCCTGCGGCTGCTGCTGATTATCGGTCTGTTCACCGTTTTTTCTGTGAAAATCAGCTATCTGGTGCTGGCCACCTTCATGGGTGTGGCATTCGGCTATGCCATGAATCTGGTGTACACCAAGCGGTATCTGCCACAGATGAAGCTGCGGAAGAAGGATATGAACTTCGGCTGCATCAAGGAGCTGCTGTCCTCCGGCGTGTGGAGCCTGGTGAACAAGCTCAGCTCTTTGCTGACCGACGGATTGGATTTGCTTTTAACCAATAAATTTATCGGTCCTCTGCAAATGGGCGCCCTGTCCATTTCCAAGACCATCCCCACCATGTTTTACACCCTGCGGGGCACCCTGGATTACCCCTTCGTTCCGCCCATGACCGAATGCTATTCCAAAGGCGATATTGATGGCGTCATCCGCAATGCCCGCACTGCCAATAAGGTTCTGGGCATCATCATGATTGCTCCCATCGCCGCCTTCATTGTTTACGGCTTCCGCTTTTTCAGCCTGTGGGTCCCCGGTGAGGATGCCACCCTGATTCAAACCCTGGCCATCCTCTCCCTGATTAACCTGCTGGCCAGCGCCTGCATCAACTCAGTGTTCTCAGTCTTCACCATCACCAATCGGGTGAAGCTTCCTGCCATCGCCACGCTGATTCAAGGCATTTTGTCCATTGCAATCAACGCTATTTTGTTGAAATTTACCAATTTAGGTGTTTATGCCATCGCCGGCACCTCCTCTATTTTGGGACTGGTGCGCAACTACATTTTTACCCCTCTGTACGGTGCCCACTGTCTGAAGGTAAAAAAATCCACCTTCTACCACGAAATCCTCACCGGAAATCTCTGCCTGGCGGTGAATATCGGTCTGGGCTTTCTTCTGTATCGGTTTGTAACTCTGGGCGCCGGTTGGATGGGTTTGATTCTGTCTGCAGGCGGAATGGTTTGCGTCTGCATCGTCATCAACGCCTTCGTGGTGCTGAGCAAGACCGAGCGGAAAGCCATGCTACAAACACTGACAAAAAAACTGAGAAGAAGGTAAGGCTATGAAAATCCTCATCCATATTCCCCAGCTGGTTTTCGGCGGGGCAGAGAAGGTTTTGGTCAGCTTCGCCAACGATTTGGTAGCCCGGGGTCACCAGGTCACCGTGCTGGAAACCTATGAAAAACGGTTGCTGGCAGACCAATTTGACCCCCGGGTGTGCCTGGATGCCATTTGCAGTCAAGCCTATACCTCTAAATACTACGTCACACCCGCACAAGTCCGCAAAAATCCCCTCAAAATCTTCAAATGGGGATTTTGCAAGCTCCGGGGCTACCGGAAATATGCGGAAAAGCTGGCGGCGATACGTTATGTAAACCAAGAATTCGACGTTGCTATCAATTATCTTGAGATTGACTCCCCGGCTTTCGTTCTGAACCACGTCAAGGCTAAAAAACACCTGCAATGGATTCACATCGATATCGAAAATTTGGACAATCCGGCTCAGTACGACACATACCTTCCCCTATGGGAACGGATGGACGGCATCATCTGTGTTTCCCGGCAGGCTCTGGTTCATTTCTGCACCCGTTATCCGTCTCTTGCGGACAAATCTCACCTGATATACAATTTCTACGACACCGGCTCCATTTTGGAAAAGGGTGGGGAGCCCTTCTGCTTTGAGGGTCTTCGCCCGACCCTGCTCAGCGTGGGTCGCATGACGGAGCAGAAAAAATATCTGCGCTTTTTGGACGTGCTGGCCCGGCTCCGGGACGAGGGGCTGAACTTTAGCTGGCACGTACTGGGCGACGGTGCTCAGCGGCAGGCAATTGAAGAAAAAATTCAACATCTTGACCTGTCTGACCGGGTGTTTTTGCACGGATTAACGGATAATCCATACAAATTCATGAAAAACTGCGACCTGTTCGTTCTGCCCTCGGGCTGGGAGGGCTTCCCCACCGTAACAGTGGAGGCGAAGATTCTGGGCTGTGCTGTTCTAGCCACGGATGTGGCCGGAATCCGGGAACAGCTGACCCACGGTAAAACCGGCTGGATTGTGGAAAATGAGCGGCAAGCCATCTGCGACGGCCTGCGCTACCTGCTACAAAATCCCGAAATCCGTCTATCTCTCAAAGACAGCTCCGGCATGGACGCCATTTGCAGGAATGAGGAAAAGTATAACCAATTTTTCGCATTGTGCAGCAATAATACCTAATTATTTACTTTCCAGGGGTAGTGAATCATGCCTACATTAAGCATCATTGTCCCCGTCTATAAGGTCGAACCCTATCTGCACAGGTGTGTGGACAGCATTTTAGCCCAGACCTTTACAGATTTCGAATTGATTCTGGTGGACGATGGATCCCCCGATAACTGCGGTGCCATTTGCGACGAATACGCTGCAAAAGACTCCAGAATTATTGTCATTCACAAGGAAAACGGCGGTCTATCCGACGCCAGAAATGCGGGATTAGACATTGCAAAAGGGGAATATATCGGCTTTGTAGACAGCGATGATTACATAAGCCCTCAGATGTATCACTTTCAGCTAACACACAGTTATTAACTTCATTATATTCCTTTTCCGTCTATACAATTGTGTGCTATTTAATACATTTATAAATTAGTTGTCACGCAATGGTTGCATCGACAGCAAATTCCCCCTCAAAATGGTCGATAATCGTCGATGGATTAGGGGTTGCGAATCCTGCCCCCGTATGGTATTTTAATGTAGAATTTTGAAACAGGAGGTGATTCCCATGCCCGGTAAACTGCTGATTGCGGATGCGTCCGCCTGCGCCGACACTCTGGCCCGCAAGGCGCTGAGCATGGGTCTCGCCGTTCAGGTCTGCGCTGACGGCTCCCAAGTCATCGACCAGCTGAAGCAGTTCAACCCCGATGTGCTGGTGCTGGATTTAATGATGCCCCAACTGGACGGACTGTCCATCCTGGCCCGGATGGAGGAGCTGAACCTCCACCCCACCTGCATGGTCACCACCGGCTTTGTCAGCGCCTATGTGGAGCAGCGGGTCACCGAGCTGGGCGCCGACTACATGATGCGTAAGCCCTTCGACTTTGAAGCCGCCATGGACCGGGTTTTGGACCTGCTGGAGCAGACCGACAACGCTCCGCCCATGGCTCCCCGTGCCCAAACCGAATTTTCCGAACGACTCCTGGCGCTGGGTTTCTCCCCCAAGCGCCGGGGGTTCCACTATCTGGACACAGCGCTGGAGCTCTTCCACTCCAACCCCAGCCTTTCTATCACCAAGGAGCTCTATCCCCAGGTGGCCCGGCAATTCAACACCACCCACACCTCCGTGGAACGGGCTATCCGCACCGTCATCCAGGATGCCTGGAATCAATGCGACATGAAACTCTGGCGGCAATATTTCAGTGCCACCCCATCGGGCTATGTGCCCCGCCCCACAACAACCGATTTTTTATCCAACTTAATTGGGTCAAATCCAAACTTTTTCTGTCTTGATTGTCCGTGCTGAAGATCACAATGGTGATTTTCGGCACTTTTGTTCTTTTTTAGAATATTCGCTCGCCACTTACATTTATATTGAAAAGTTATTGACATTGACCAGAAAAATTGTTATTATATTTGTAGCTATCTAATGGGGAGTGTATCCTTTTATCGATATTTGGAGGCATCTTTAATGAGTGAAAAATCTAAGGAGAAGTCCTCCGGCAAGGAGCTTGGGTTCCAACAGCTGGTGGGTATTCTCCTGCGTAAAAAATGGATTGTCCTGGCATGCAGCTTACTGTGCGCCTTGGTCATGCTTCTGGTGTCGCTGTTTGTGATCACCCCCAAGTACGAATCCTCTGCCTTGTTCTACGTCAACAACAGCTCCCTCTCCCTGGGGGATGTGGGAATCTCCTCCGGCGATATCTCCGCCCGGAAGGGTCTGGTAGACTCGTACCTTGTTATCCTTCGTTCCCGCACCACCCTGGAGCAGGTTCTGGATTATGCCGATGTGGATATGTCCACCGGAGAGCTGGCTGATATCATCAGCGCTGAATCCGTGGAAAATACGGAGATTTTCCAGGTCACCGTCACCCACCCGGACCCCTATGTGGCAGAGCGGCTGGCCAGTGCCATCGCCGAAATTCTGCCCAAGCGGATTATCAGCATCATTGAGAATACCTCCGCCCAAATTGTGGACACCGCCATTGTCCCCAATGCCCCCAGTTCCCCCAGCTACGCCACCAACACCGTCTTGGGTCTGTTGGGCGGTCTGGTGCTCAGCATCAGCGGCATTATCCTGTGGGCACTGTTCGACGTGGTGATTCGCCGGGAGGAGGATGTGAAGCAGGTTTGCTCCTATCCCATTCTGGCCGCTGTGCCGGACATGAGCGTCTCCCAAAAGGGTGGCTACTACAGCCGCGATACCAAACGCTCCACCTCCCTGTCCTCCGGTAAATTTGCAATTCTGGTGGGCCCGGGCATCAGTTTCAGCGCCTCCGAGGCCTATAAGCTGCTGCGGACCAAGCTCCAATTCTCCTTCGTAGACGATGCGGGCTGCCGGGTCATCGGCATTTCCAGCTCCCTGGCTGGCGAAGGAAAAAGCTTGACCTCCATCAACCTGGCCTGCTCCCTGTCCCAGCTGGATAAGCGGGTTCTGCTGGTGGACTGCGATATGCGCCGTCCCTCCCTCAGCGCCAAGCTGCCTATCCAGAAGGTTCCCGGCCTTTCCAACTTCCTGACCCACCAGCAGACCTTCGACGAGGTGGTTCAGAACTACACCGAAGGCGATTGCAGTTTTGATGTAATCTCCGCCGGACGCAACCCCCCTAACCCCATCGAGCTGCTTAGCTCTAAGCGCATGATAGAGGTGCTGACCAAGCTCCGCAGCAATTACGACTACATTTTGCTGGATTTGCCCCCTGTGGGTGAGGTCAGCGACGCCATGGTGGCTTCCAAGCTCACTGACGGCGTGCTCCTGGTGGTTCGTCAGAACTACTGCGACCGCGTTTCCCTGTCCGAGGCCCTGGATCAGTTCCGGTTCGTGGATGCCCGGATGCTGGGTCTGGTGATGAACTGCACCGGCGAGGAATGGGGTCAGTACTCCCGGCACTACTACACCCGGGGTCAGCGGCGCTACTACCACCAGTACGAAAACAGTCCCATCGCCGGAAACCACATTTCCGACCGCAACCACTAACCTTATCAGCTATGCGCCCACGCGCGTGAAATTTTAATTTGGAGATGAGTTTTATGAAGAAAATGATTTCCCTTCTGGTCGTGCTGATGCTGTGCGCCGCTCTGCTGGTGCCCGCCTACGCCGCCAATGAATTTAAACCCAGTGTTGAATTTAAGCCCGCTCCCGAAATCGTCCCCGTTCTGGATCACGAGGGCAACCCCGCTCTGGCCATGCTGGTGGACGAGGACGGCACCATTGTCGACTACATCTACGAGCACGACTACTGCCTGATTGTCACCCCCGTTGCCCGCGCCGAGGAAGATCCCATCATCCCCGAGAGCGCCAAGAACACCCTGCTGGACGTCTATGCCAAGCTGACCGCTGGCTCTATGACCCTGCCCTACGAGAAGTTCAATGCCGGCCTGGTCAGCTCCAACATGGTCATCCGTGACCTGTTCGACGTGAGCATCCTGTGCACCAAGCATAACGAGCTGCTGGCTCTGGAGAACATCGATTTGGTCATCACCTTCCGCCTGGGTGTGGATGCCGACAAGACCGTCTACTCCATGACCTACAAGAACGACGAGTGGAACCCCATTGTCAGCTCCGACAACAACGGCGATGGCACTGTGACCTGCCGCTTCGAGCACCTGTGCCCCGTTTCCTTCTCCGTCGATGGCGAGCAGAAGCCCCCTGTCGAGACCGGTGACCCCGCCGGTGAGCAGCTGAACCTGTGGTTCGTGCTGTGCGGCGTGGCCGTTCTGGGCGTGGTTGTGCTGACCGCTTTCTACGTCGTCAACAACAAGAAGTACAATAAGTAATTGAAATCCTCCCTGAATAGGATGTGCGATATGAAAAGAAATTTGAAACGATGGAATATCGTTCTCATCATTGCGATCCTGATTCTGGTGCTGGTACTTGTCTACAGTGGGCTCCGGATTCTGGAGTCCACTGTTTTTAATAAGGGCACCACCACCCAGGGTCCCCCCAGCAAAACCATCCACCGGAACGGCGTGGACTATTACCCCAAACAGGACATCACTGTGGTTATGGTAGCCGGTGTGGATACCGAAGGTCCCATGGTTTCCAGCGGTTCCTACAATAACTCCGCTGAGGCAGACATGATTGCCTTGCTGATTTTCGACGAATCCACCCAGAGCATGAACATCATTAGCCTGAACCGGGATACTATGACCGACGTGCAGGTACTGGGCATCGGCGGTAAGAAGGCCGGCACCGTCCACGCCCAGCTGGCGCTGGCTCATGCCTACGGCTCCGGTCTGCGGGACTCCAGCGAAAACCTGCGGGATACCGTATCCATGCTGATGTACAATGCCCAGATTGACTACTTTGTAACCATTAATATGGAGGCCATCAACCTGCTCAACGATGCGGTGGGCGGTGTCACCGTCAACGTTACCGACGATTTTTCCGCCATCGATCCCTCCATTCCCATGGGCCAGGTGACCCTGAAGGGTCAGCAGGCCACCAATTTCCTCCGCAGCCGTTACGGCGTGGGCGATCAGATGAACCTGACCCGCATGCAGCGCCACCAGGAATACATCCGTGGTTTCCTCACCGCCCTGCAAACCAAATATGAGGCGGAGCCCAGCTTCGTGCTCCGCGCCTTCGAGCAAATTAACCCCTACATGGTCACAAATTGCACCACCTCCTCCATCTCCGGCTTGCTTGACCGCTACGGCGACTTTGAGCTGGGTGAAATGCTGACACTGAAGGGCGAAAACAATGCCCAAAATGAGTACATGGAGTACCACCTGGACATGGATGCCCTGGACGAACTGATTCTCAAGTACCTCTATTCCCCCAAAAAGTGATTTTTCCACCCCAGCTCCCTCCCGGAGCTGGGGTGGTTTCGTGTCGCGCCATGCAATCCGCTTCTTGCTGAACATTTGCCCTGGTAATTTGGTATTTTCGATAAATTCACTCCCAGAAACTGCACAATTGCTCTTGATTTTTGTTTATTTTTCCTTTATAATGGGCGTATATTTCGTGCAGGAGGTCAAGTGTCCGTGGGAGAGGTCATCGCAGTTCTGTCCGGTAAGGGCGGAACAGGCAAAACTACCATCACCGCCGGCTTGGCCGTGGCACTGGCTCTCGGCGGCGAACGGGTGCTGTGCATCGATTGCGATGTGGGTCTGCGCAATTTGGACATCTCCCTGGGTCTCAGCGACCAGAGCTGCCTGAGCTTTCTGGACGTGAGCGAGGGCGGGTACAACCTGAACACCTTGCGCCCCCATCCCCAGTTTCCGGGGCTGTATTTCCTCACCGCCCCCATGAATCTCACCGCTGAGCAGATTGACCCCGAGCCCTTTTGGGATTTGGTCATGTCCGCTCGCCGGGAATTCGACTTCGTATTTCTGGATGCCCCCGCCGGCGTAGACGCAGGCTTCCGCCTGGCCGCCCAGAAGGCGGACCGGATTCTGCTGGTCACCGGGGCTGACCCCGCCTCCGTTCGGGACGCGGGTCGTGCCGGTCAAATGCTGGAGCTCATGGGCAAGAGCAACGTCCGTCTGATTGTTAACCGCATCAGCCCCCGGCTGGCCAGCTCCATGAAGCTGACCGTGGACGATGTGATGGACGAGGCGGGTCTGCCGCTGATTGGCATCGTGCCCGAAGATCCCGACGTGATTCTCTCCGCTGCCTTCGGCAAGCCCCTGCTTACCTACACAAAAAAAGGCGCCGCCGCGGCTTGCCGCCGAATTGCAAAACGCGTTCAAGGCATGCCCGTGATGGTTGAATTATAATGTACATAATCTATAAGGAGTGGTTGATATGAATATTGCGTTTCTAGCTCACGATAAGAAAAAAGAGCTGATGGTGCAATTCTGCACCGCCTACAAAAGCGTGCTGATTAAGCACGACCTCTACGCAACCGCCACCACCGGTCGATTGATTGCCGACAATACCGGTCTGCCTATTACCCTGCTGCTCAGCCATAAGCAGGGCGGTCACCAGCAGATCAATGCCCGCATTTCCTATAACGAAATCGATCTGGTGCTGCTGTTCACCGATCCCAACACCACCGATGCCTGGGACGATTCCCAGATGATTGAAACCATTCGCCATTGCGACAAGCATAATGTGCCCATCGCCACCAACCTGGGCTCCGCTGAGGTGCTGATTATGGGCCTGCAACGTGGTGACCTGGATTGGCGCGAAATGATGCGCTCCAAGACCAGATACTAAAAAATTCATGATTCTTAGATACGAGATATGAGATATGAGATACGAGATTGGACGAACCATCTCCTGTCCCGTATCTCGTATCTCATATCTTGCATTTTGAGAGGTTTTTACTATGGATATTATCAAGCCCCGGACGCTGTCCGGCTTTATGGAACTTCTGCCCGGCAAGCAGATTCAGTTCGAGCGTATGGCGCAAATCCTGCGCGACACCTACGGCTCCTACGGCTTCGCCCCCCTGGACACCCCCATCATCGAGGATGCCCAAATTCTTTTGGCCAAGGGCGGCGGCGAAACCGAAAAACAGATTTACCGCTTCCAGAAGGGCGACAGCGACCTGGCTCTGCGGTTCGATTTGACCGTGCCGCTGGCAAAATACGTGGCGCTCCACGCAAACGAGCTGGCCTTCCCCTTCCGTCGCTTCCAGATTAGCAAGGTCTATCGGGGCGAGCGGGCCCAGCGGGGTCGATTCCGTGAATTCTACCAGGCTGACATCGACATCATCGGCGACGGCAAGCTGGACATTCTGAATGAGGCGGAAATTCCCGCTATTATTTACAAGGTTTTCACCGGTTTTGGTCTGAAAAAGTTCCAAATTCGGGTGAATAACCGGAAGATTCTCAACGGATTCTATGCCCTGCAGGGGCTCAGCGAGCGCTCCGGCGATATCATGCGTACCGTGGACAAGCTGGACAAAATCGGACCTGATAAGGTTCGTGCCATTTTGCTGGACGACTGCGGTCTGACCGAAACCCAGGCTGACGAAATTCTGAAATTCATCTCCATCCGGGGCACAAACAAGGAAGTTCTGTCCGCTCTGGAGGGCTACGCCGGCGGCAACGAGATTTTCGACGCAGGTCTGGCAGAGCTGAAGGCGGTGGCAGTGAACCTGGCGGCCTTCGGCGTGCCCGAGGAGAATTTTGCGGTGGATTTGACCATTGCCCGTGGTCTGGACTACTACACCGGCACCGTTTACGAAACCACGCTGCTTGACCACCCGGAAATCGGCTCTGTCTGCTCCGGCGGCCGCTACGACGACCTGGCTGGCTACTACACCGAGCGGAAGCTCCCCGGTGTGGGCATTTCCATCGGTCTGACCCGGCTGTTTTACGTGCTGGATGAGCAGGGCCTGCTGAATGACGCTCTGCCCTGCGCCCCCGCCGATGCTCTGGTGCTGCCCATGGGCGGCGAGCCCGGCCCCGCCATCGCTCTGGCAGAGCAGCTGCGCAAAACCGGTCTGAAGGTCCAGCTCTACGGCGAGCAGAAGAAATTTAAGCAGAAAATGGCCTATGCCGACCGGCTGGGCGTACCCTTTGCGGTGCTGTTGGGCGAGGACGAAATCGCTGCCGGCAAGTGCTCCGTGAAGAACATGGTCACCGGTGAGCAGATTACCGTCACCCCCGACGAGGCCGCCGCACACATCCGCGCCGCCCTCACCGCCACCAACGGCCCGGTGATTTTGGAGAAGTAAGGGGCACCCATGGAACAAAAATTCGTTTCCACATGGCTTGCCAATCGGGAAACCGCCGCTCGGATGGGCCTTCGGCTCCGCCCGGTCACGGCTGAGGATGCCATGAAAACCGCCCATCGGTGGCTCTCCGATCACCGGGAAAGCGATGGCTTCGCCATTTTGGCGGACAAGGGTCGGCTGGATTTGACCTTGGAGGCTCTGGCTGTGGACAAGCGGTTCACCCAGCTGTTTACCGACGAAGAGGCCAACAATGCCCTGACCCGGCTTCTGAGCGCAGGCTACTATTTATAATGTGTAAAAGGCTCGACAGCATAGCTGCCGGGCCTTTTTGCTTGTTTTGGAGGAAATGATTGTTTACGTTATTAGGGTATCGTAGGGCGGGGGCTTGCGCGACGTGGCAATCTCCTGATAATAAAACGTATCACTTCTCTTTAGAGGAGATCGCCACGGGCCTAAAGGCCCTCGCGATGACAGACATTTCTATACGATTTACAGAGCCGTTCGTTACCGAGTGTGCCCAAAGGTGTTCGATTACCGCCTGGGTAGGTGACGCGATTTGCCGCGGGCCATGCCCGCAAACAATCATTTACAGCATTAAGTGAATTTTTTTGCCATCGCAATGATATGCATTTTCGCTTTTGCATAGATTCTGCAAAAAGTTAAAGAATAATTCAAAAAGCACCTCTTGACTTTTTTAGCACTCTAGTGTATAGTGTGCTTAGCACTCAGAGATACGGAGTGCTAAGAAAGGAGATTCCCCATGGAGCTTTCCGAGCGGAAAAAGAAAGTCCTGCGCTCTGTCGTAGACCTGTATATTCGCACCGCCGAGCCCGTGGGCTCCAAGGCGATTTGTGAATTACCGGATATGAAATTCTCCTCCGCCACCATCCGCAACGAGATGGCGGCGCTGACCGATTTGGGTTACCTGGAACAGCCCCACACCAGCGCCGGCCGCATTCCCTCTGCCGCCGGTTACCGGCTGTATGTGGATGAGCTGATGGCGGACTACCGCCTGAGCATGGACGAAGCCAACTCCATCCACTCCGCCATTGAGGAAAAGATGCAACGGGTGGACAAATTGGTGGAAAAGGTCGCCAAACTGGTGAGCCAGGCCACCGACCTGCCTGCCATTTCCGTTGCCGGTCGCCGGGGTGGTGCCTCGGTGCAGCGGTTTGAGCTGATTCTGGCAGGGCAAGGCAGCGTGATTTTGGTCATCATGCTCTCCACCGACGAGGTGGTCAACAAGCTGATTAAGCTGCCGGTGAATGTGACCGAAACGGATTTGAAGCTGCTGGGCGCGGTGCTCAATGCCGCCATGACCGGGCTGACCGTCGAGGAATTCACCGCCGACCTGCTGGAAAGAATCATGTCCTCCGCCGGAGCGGCAGCTGCGCTGGTTCCCGTGATTGTGGACTTTACCACCGAAACCCTCCGTCGCCAGCTGGGCTCCAACATGGCCATCGCCGGGCACTCCCGGCTGCTGGGTCTGCCGGAATACCGGGATGTGGACAAGGCGCAGAAGGTGCTTTCCTCCATCGATGAGGATGCGCTGGCCAATCTGCCCATGGTCATGCAGAACGAGAAGGGCACCAAGGTGCTGGTGGGTCCCGAAAATGTGGCCCAGGAGCTGAAGGACACCTCAGTGGTCATGACGAAATTCGACATCGGCGATGGCATGCATGGCATGATTGGCGTGGTAGGTCCCACCCGGATGGATTATGCCAAGGTCACGGCAAGACTCAGCTACTTCGCCGAGAGCCTGAGTAAGATGTTCGCCAAGCCCGAGCAGGCATCCCTACCCGAATCTACAGATAAGGAATAACCCCCATCGTAGGGGCCGATGCCCACATCGGCCCCTACGGATGGGTGCTTTAAGGAGACACCATCATGGCAAAGAAGGAAAAAGAAACCGTAGAAACTCCCGAGGAGATCATCGAGCAACCCCCCGTGGAGGAAACTCCCGAAATCAACTGGGAAGAAAAATACAACACCGAGCACGACTCCTACCTGCGGCTGGCGGCGGATTACGATAATTTCCGCAAGCGCACCATCAAGGAAAAGGAAGCCAGCTACGGCAACGGCAAGGCCGACGCAGTAGCCAAGCTCCTGCCGGTTTACGACAATCTGGAGCGGGCGCTGAACCAGACCTGCACCGATGAGGCCTACAAAAAAGGCGTGGAAATGACCATGAACGAGTTGGTGAAGATTTTTACTTCCCTGGGTGTGGAGATTTTCGGCAACGTGGGCGAGGAATTCGACCCCAACCTGCACAATGCCGTCATGCACATTGAGAACGAGGAACTGGGCGAAAACACCATCGCCGCCGTGTTCCAGAAGGGCTTCAAGCTGGGCGATAAGGTCGTCCGCTTCGCCATGGTGCAGGTGGCAAACTAAAAAATATACGTCATTGCGAGCCAGTGCGCACACTGGCGTGGCAATCCCGTAAGGCATCCGGAACATCCGGGGAATTGCCACGTCGGGCTTCGCCCTCCTCGCAATGACGTGGAAGATATTATTTTGTAAACAATTTAACTTTTATATAGGAGGAAAACATTATGTCTAAGATTATCGGTATCGATTTGGGCACCACCAATTCCTGCGTGGCTGTTCTGGAAGGCGGCGAGCCCGTCGTCATCGCCAACGCTGAGGGCGCCCGTACCACTCCCTCTGTGGTCGCATTCTCCAAGACCGGCGAGCGCATGGTTGGTCAGGTCGCCAAGCGCCAGGCTGTGACCAACGCTGACCGCACCATCGCTTCCATTAAGCGTCACATGGGCGAAAACTACAAGGTTACCATCGACTCCAAGAGCTACACCCCCCAGGAGATTTCCGCCATGGTCCTGCAGAAGCTGAAGGCTGACGCCGAGGCTTACCTGGGTCAGACCATCACCGAGGCCGTCATCACCGTGCCCGCCTACTTCTCCGACTCCCAGCGCCAGGCCACCAAGGACGCCGGCAAGATTGCCGGTCTGGAGGTCAAGCGCATCATCAACGAGCCCACTGCCGCCGCTCTGGCCTATGGCCTGGACAAGGAGCAGGAGCAGAAAATCATGGTCTACGACCTGGGCGGCGGTACCTTCGACGTTTCCATCCTGGAAATCGGCGACGGCATCGTGGAAGTTCTGTCCACCTCCGGCGACACCCGTCTGGGCGGTGACGACTTCGACCAGCGCATCATGGATTACCTGGTTGCCGAGTTCAAGAAGGCTGAGGGCATCGACCTGTCCAACGACCGGGTTGCCATGCAGCGCCTGAAGGAGGCCGCCGAGAAGGCGAAGATTGAGCTGTCCGGCATGACCTCCACCTCCATCAACCTGCCCTATATCACCGCCGATGCCACCGGCCCCAAGCACCTGGACGTGACCCTGACCCGGGCTAAGTTCAACGAGCTCACCGCCGATCTGGTGGAGCGCACCATGAAGCCCGTCCGTCAGGCTCTGTCCGACGCCGGTCTGCAGCCCAGCGACCTGCACAAGGTTCTGCTGGTTGGCGGCTCTACCCGTATCCCCGCTGTCCAGGAGGCTGTTAAGGGCATCACCGGCAAGGAAGGCTTCAAGGGCATCAACCCCGACGAGTGCGTGGCGCTGGGCGCTGCCATTCAGGGTGGCGTGCTCACCGGCGACGTGAAGGACGTGGTTCTGCTGGACGTTACCCCCCTGTCCCTGGGTCTGGAGACCATGGGCGGCGTGTTCACCCGTCTGATTGACCGCAACACCACCATCCCCACCCGCAAGAGCCAGATTTTCTCCACCGCCGCTGACGGTCAGACCACTGTCGAGGTCCACGTCCTGCAGGGTGAGCGTGAGATGGCCGCTTACAACAAGACTCTGGGCCGGTTCCAGCTCTCCGGCATCGCTCCCGCTCCCCGTGGCGTGCCCCAGATTGAGGTCACCTTCGACATCGATGCCAACGGCATCGTCAACGTGTCCGCCAAGGATCTGGGCACCGGCAAGGAGCAGAAGATTGTGATTACCGCTTCCACCAACCTGAGCAAGGACGACATCGACAAGGCCGTTCGCGAGGCCGAGCAGTATGCCGCCGAGGACGCTGCCCGGAAGGACGAGGTGGACACTCACAACAATGCTGAGCACATCATCTACCAGACCGAGAAGACTCTGGGTGAGCTGGGCGACAAGATTTCCGCCGATGAGAAGGCTTCCATCCAGTCCGCTGTTGACAACCTGAAGGAAGTGAACAAGGGCACCGACGTGGCCGCCATCAAGGCCGCCACCGAGCAGGTTCAGCAGGCTTTCTACAAGGTCAGTGAGAAGCTGTACCAGCAGGCCGCTCCTCAGGACGGCTGCGACCCGAACTGCGGTGGTAACTGTGGCAGCGACGGCGTTGTGGACGCTGACTACGAAACCGTTGACTAAAATTTCACATCAAAGGGGCGGCACCACCGCCCCTTGTTGGTGTAGAATAAGAAGCACCCTCGCCCCCCGCGCTTGCGAGGGGGGTGGCCGAATGGAATGAGGCCGGGAGGAGTAAATAACCAAACTCCCCCAGTCACCGCCTTTGGCGGTGCCAGCCCCCTCATAAATGAGGGGACCAAGAGGTTGTGCGTGTATTGAGGTGAAACTATGGCAGAGAAACGTGATTATTATGAGGTGCTGGGCGTAGAAAAGGGTGCCACAGCGGAGGAAATCAAGAAGGCCTACCGCAAAAGCGCCATGAAATACCATCCCGACCGCAATCCCGGCGACAAGGATGCCGAGGAAAAATTCAAGGAAATCGGCGAAGCCTACGAGGTGCTCTCCGACGACCAGAAGCGCTCCCGCTATGACCAGTTCGGCTTTGCGGGTGTTGACCCCAACTACGGCGCCGGTCAAGGCGGCTACGGTGGGGGAGGATTCGGCGGTTTTGGCGATTTTGGAGATATTGGCGATATTTTCGGCTCCTTCTTTGGGGGCGGTCGCCGCAGCCAGACCCAAAATGCACCCCGCCGGGGCGAAAATGTGGGCGCCCGGCTGGAGCTGACCTTCGAAGAGGCCGCCTTCGGCTGTGAGAAGGAAGTCACCGTCACCCGCATTGAAAACTGCGCCGCCTGCTCCGGCTCCGGCTCCGCCGACGGCGTTGTGGAAACCTGTGCCCAATGTAAAGGCTCCGGTCAGGTGCGGACGGTTCAGAATTTCATGGGCATGGCCATGCAGTCCACCACCACCTGCCCCAGCTGTGGCGGTCGGGGCAAGACCATTAAAGTACCCTGCAACACTTGTAAGGGCAAAGGCAAGGTGCGCCGGAACAAGAAGATTCTGGTGAAGGTACCTGCCGGCGTGGACGAAGGACAGAGTGTGCGCGTCCGTGGCGAGGGCTGTGTGGGTGTCAACGGCGGCCCCAGCGGCGACGTGATGACCGAAATCTACATCAAGCGCCATCCGATTTTTGAGCGGGACGGCATGACCGTGTACTGCGAGGTGCCCATTTCCTTCACTCAGGCGGCTCTGGGCGCAGAAATCCAGGTTCCCACCCTGGACGGCAAGGTGTCCTACCAGATTCCCGAGGGCACTCAGACCGGCACCACCTTCATCCTGCGGGACAAGGGTATCCCCATGGTAGGCAATCCCAAGCGCCGTGGCGACGAGAAGTTCACCGTGGTGGTGGAGACCCCCACAAAGCTGTCCAAGGACCAGAAGGAGCTCCTGCGGAAGCTGGACGACTCTCTCGACGGCAAGTCCAGCCCCAAGCGGAAGAAGTTTTTCGACTCCGTAAAGGACTTTTTTGACTGAGATATACCCCGAAGGCTTGCAACTATGCAGCTTTCGGGGTTTTTTTATATTCATGCGGGAAATGATTGTTTGCGGGCATGGCCCGCGGCAAATCTCGTCACCTACCCAGGCGGTAATCGAACACCATTGGGCACACTCGGTAACGAACAGCTCTGTAAATCGTATAGAAATGTCTGTCATCGCGAGGGCCTTTAGGCCCGTGGCGATCTCCTCTAAAGGGAACTGATACGTTTTATTATCAGGAGATTGCTACGGGCGGCATAGCCGCCCGTAGCAATGACGTGCTATTTTTTACACCGCTAAACAATCATTTTCATTACAAAATCCACCCCTTTTTGAGG
>JBGVDR010000126.1:0-25383 GCA_045119455.1 Faecousia sp. | reverse complement strand
CCTAAAGGCCCTCGCGATGACAGACATTTCTGTACGATTTACAGAGCCGTTCGTTACCGAGTGTGCCCAAAGGTGTTCGATTACCGCCTGGGTAGGTGACGCGATTTGCCGCGGGCCATGCCCGCAAACAATCATTTATCGAATCAACAAGATTTTGACAAGCTGGAAGAACCCTCTCCGCAAGGAGAGGGTTCTTTGTCATCGGGTATGGCCGTCGCCGGCGATGATGTACTTGTAGGTGGTCAGCTCCCGCAGACCCATAGGTCCCCGTGCATGGAGCTTCTGGGTGGAGATGCCCATCTCACAGCCCAGACCGAACTCACCGCCGTCTGTGAATCGGGTGGAAGCGTTGACATACACCGCCGCGCTGTCCACGCCGGTGGTAAAGGTGGTGATGGCGGCATCGTCGGTGGCGACGATGGCCTCACTGTGACCGGTGGAGTGGGCGGAAATGTGAATCACGGCTTCGTCCACATTCTCTACGCACTTGACTGCCAGTATGTAATCCAGGAACTCGGTGTCGAAGTCCTTCTCGCCGGCGGGAGTGCCGGGGATGATGGACTGGGCCATTTCATCCAGCCGAAGTTCCACCTTCTGCCCAATGCGGGCATGGAGCTTGGGCAAAAATTCTGCCGCAATGGCCTTATCTACCAGCAGAACCTCCTCGGCGTTGCACACGCTGGGGCGGCTGGTCTTGGCATTTTCGATGATGTTCAGCGCCTTGTCCTGGTCGGCGGACTGATGCACATACACGTGGCAGATGCCTGTGCCGGTTGCAATGCAAGGTACGGTGGCATTTTGGACGCAGGCGTTAATCAGACCGGCGCCACCCCGGGGAATCAGAAGGTCGATGAAGCCGTTGGCGGTCATCATGGCGGTGGCGCTGGTGCGGGAGGTGTCCTGTACCAGATTCACCGCATTTTCGGTGATTCCCAGGCTCTTCAGACCCTGGCGCAGGGCATTGACGATGGCATTGGCGGAGCGGAAGGCCTCCTTGCCGCCCCGGAGGAT
Source organism: Faecousia sp. (assembly GCA_045119455.1). GTDB lineage: Bacteria > Bacillota > Clostridia > Oscillospirales > Oscillospiraceae > Faecousia. The sequence continues at coordinate 24,372 of JBGVDR010000126.1, read as the reverse complement.
GCACACGCTACCGGCCTTCAGTGCCAGAGCGGCGGCATCGGAGGTGACATTGGGACGGCTCTCGTAGATGATGCCGATCACACCCATGGGCACGGATACACGGCGGATTTTCAGCCCGTCGGAACGGGTATGCTCCTCCAAGAGGTGCCCCACTGGGTCGGGCAGCGCCGCTACCTCCCGGATGCCCTGGGCCATGCCCTCAATCCGGGCGTCGGTGAGGCGAAGGCGGTCCAGCATCACGTCGGACACGGTGCCCTTGGCGGCGGTCATGTCCGCGTCGTTGGCAGCGAGGATGGCGGCTTTTTCCGCAATCAGGGCGTCTGCCATGGCATTGAGCGCCTGGTTCTTTTGCTGGGTGGTGAGCTTTGCAATCTCGAATTTTGCCGCTTTGGCGGCCTTCAGCATTTCATTCATAGCGTTTCTCCGTAAAAGTGGTGCCGACGGGGTTGCCGTCGAGAATGTCGTACAGATGGCTGGGGGCATTTCCATTGGTGATGACCATCTCACAGCCACAGCCCATGCAGATTTTAGCAGCCTGGAGCTTGGTGACCATGCCACCGGTGCCTTGGTTGCCGTTGGAACCGCCGGCCAGAGCCAGCAATTCCTCGTCGATTTGGTGGACGAATTGAATCAGCCGGGCGTTGGGATCCTTATGGGGATCGGCGGTGTACAGTCCGTCGATATCCGACAGCAGAACCAGCTTGTCTGCCTTCACGCTTTCTGCCACGATGGCGGCCAGGGTGTCGTTGTCGCCGATGACGATTTCCTCGGTGGAAACGGTGTCGTTTTCATTGAGGATGGGCAGGGCGCCCAACTCCAGTAAGCGGTTCAGGGTGTTACTGAAATTTTGATGCCGGTTTTCGCACTTGACATCATCGCCGGTAATCAGCAGCTGCGCTACGGTGTGGTTGTATTCGCTGAACAGCTTGTCGTATGTATACATCAGCTCGCATTGACCCACAGCGGCGGCGGCCTGCTTGGTAGGCATATCCGTGGGGCGACAGCGCAAGCCCAGCTTGCCCACACCCATGCCGATGGCACCGGAGGAGACCATAATCACCTCGTGCCCGGAATTTTTGATGTCGCTGATAATCTTGCACAGCTCCTCCACCCGTCGGATATTCAGATGCCCGGTGGGGTGGGCCAGGGTGCTGGTGCCGATTTTAACCACGATCCGCATTGGGATACCTCCGTGTCTGAAAAACTAATGTCCTTATTATAGCAACATTCTCCAAAAATACAAGGCTGAATTTTAACATTTTGCCCAGATTTTTTCTTTCTTCCGCTGAGGGTGCACACTTGTGCTTGTGAAAAGACTGTCCGTGTGCTACAATATGAATATAAAACGAATGGGAAGGGGTGCTGTAAATGCTGATTTTTTATGGCCTGCTGGGAGCGTTGGTTCTGTTTTTACTGATTATTTTCACCCGCACTTTGCTGTTCCGTCCCCAAAAACAGCCTCGCCCGGACGACCGTGCCATCGTCTTTGACCGCAAGGCGACGGTCGAGGCTTTGCAACAGCTGATTCGTTGCAGGACAGTTTCCAACCCGAATCCGGAGCTGGAGGACGATGCTGAGTTTGAAAAGCTGGTTGCCCTGCTTCCGTCGCTGTACCCCCGGGCGTACGATGTTTGCTCTATTCGCCGGCTGCCGGATCGGGCATTGCTGCTGCGCTGGCCCGGTCGGCATGACCATGCGCCCACGGTACTTATGGCGCATTACGATGTGGTTCCTGCCGATGAGGAAAAGTGGGACAAGCCGCCGTTTGCGGGCATCATCGAAGATGGAGCGCTGTGGGGCCGGGGTACTTTGGACACCAAGGCGACCTTTAATGGCATTTTGTCTGCCGCCAACCATCTGATTGGACAGGGCTTTGTCCCGGAGCATGATATTTACTTCGCTTTTTCCGGCGGCGAGGAGGTCAACGGCAAGGGCGCTGCGAACATTGTGGAGTATTTTGCTCAGCGGCATATCCAGCCGGCGCTGGTTGTGGACGAGGGCGGTGCGGTGGTGGAAAATGTGTTCCCCGGCGTGAGTGACCCCTGTGCGCTGATTGGCATCGCTGAAAAGGGAATGATGAACGTGCAGTTCAAGGTTCGCTCCGACGGCGGCCATGCTTCTGCCCCCGGTCGGCATACCCCGGTGGGGGTGCTGGCGAAGGTCTGCAATCGAGTGGAGGGCAAGCCCTTCAGAATGCACCTGACGAAGCCTGCCCGGGAGATGTTCGATACCTTGGGGCGGCGCTCCGGATTTGGTTATCGGCTGATTTTTGCGAATTTGTGGTGCTTTGGATGGGTTATCGACCTGTTGGGCAAGACCTCCGGCGGCGAGATGAATGCCTTGCTTCGCACAACTGTGGCCTTTACCCAGATGGAGGGGAGCTCTGCCCGGAACGTGATTCCGCCGGAGGCGAAGATGGTAGCGAATATGCGGCTGAATCCGGCGGACAGCGTGGCTTCGGCGGTGGGCTACCTGCGGCAGGTGGTCGATGACGAGAATGTGGAGATTTCAGTGCTGGAATCCTTTGAACCCAGCCCCATTTCCCAGACGGATTGCCCAGCCTGGGATGCGGTGGCATCGGCGGTGCGGGAGACTTGGCCCGGTGCGGTGGTGTCGCCCTATTTGATGGTACAGTGCTCCGATTCCCGGCATTATGGCAGAATTTCTGAACATGTATACCGCTTTTCCGCCATGGATTTGACTGCCGAGGAACGGAAAACCATCCACGGCAACAACGAGCGGATTCGCCTGGAATCCATCTCCAAGGCGGCGGAGTTCTACATCCGGCTGATGAAAAAATGTTAATAACCAGAACCGGTTCGGGGACACCTGAACCGGTTTTTTTGTATTTAGGCAGTTTTCAACCATTCTTTCCGAATTCTTTCTGTTTTTTGCGGAGAAATTGACGCAAAATAGGTGCAGGAGGGGATGAGATGGGGAAATTTTTGCCGATTGCTTTGGCTGTTCTATTGCTTTTTGGCTGCTCCCGGAAGCCGGAAAAGCCTGTGGCGGTGGTAAGCAAGATTGCGGTGACCTATGAGCAGGAAAATCTGCTGGTTCAGAAAACCTTCACCGGCTCAGATAAAATGCACCAAATCCTAAACAGATTGCGTCTGTTGGGGCAGCGGTTCACCCCGGAATGTAATCCGGAGGAACTGCCGGGGCGGGGGAGTGCCATCACCCTGACCCGCAGCGACGGAACCCAGCAAATTTGGCGCACCAAGGGCGGGCGGTTCATTCTCCAGGCTCCAGGTCCATGGCAGCAGGTGGAGTCGGAGCGAGTTGGCCTTTTGGAAAGTCTCATTCGCACGCTGCCTGGGGACGGACCGGACATGGTGGTGCCAATTTTGCAGGAAGGTGGTTGAATTCGGAGGAATCATGTGCTATCCTATTAATAAAAGGAGCTGCAGTGATGGTGTTGTTATGGATTGGGCTTGGGATTGTCGCGTTGCTGACAATCGCCACGCTGATTGTGAGTTTTATTTGCTACCGCATGGCATTTTATGTGAAGGAAAAGGAGTGTTGGGGTCCGGATGAGTATCCCATTCCCCAGGGCTTGGTCTACGAGCCCTTCCGGGAGCCCATGGAGGAGTGGATTCGCCAGACCCGGGCCATGCCCCACGAGAAGGTATCCATTACCTCCTTTGATGGGTTGACCCTCCGGGGCAAGTTCTTTGAGTTTGCCCCCGGTGCACCCATCGAAATCATGTTCCCCGGCTATCGGGGCAATGCGGAGCGAGATGTGTGCGGCGGCGCCCAGCGGTGTTTTGCTCTGGGGCACAGCGCACTGATTGTGAACCAGCGCTCCTGCGTGGACAGCGACGGCAATGTGATTACCTTCGGGATCCGGGAGAGCAGGGATTGCCTGGATTGGGTGGATTTTACCATTCGGAAATTCGGCCCGGAGGTGAAAATTTACCTTACCGGCATTTCCATGGGTGCCGCCACGGTAATGAATGCAGCCGGAGAGAAGTTGCCGGAAAATGTGGTGGGTGTGCTGGCGGATTGCGGCTTTAACTCCCCCAGGGACATCATCCAGAAGGTGATTGTGGACATGAAAATGCCTCCCAGGCTCAGCTATCCTTTCGTAAAGTTGGGCGCGCGGATTTTTGGCGGCTTCAATCTGGAGGAAAAATCCCCCCAGGAGGCGCTGAAGCGGTGTAAGGTGCCGGTGATTTTCTTCCACGGCGATACCGATGATTATGTGCCCTGCTGGATGAGCCAGGTAAACTATGATTGCTGTGCCAGCGAAAAAAAGCTGGTGATTATTCCCGGGGCAGGGCACGGACTGTCCTGTATGCTGGACCGGGAGGGGTATATGTCCGCCCTGCGGCAGTTCTGGAATATTACTTAAAGCAGTCTCCCCACCACCCGGTGGGGAGGCCTTTTCACATGTAATGATAAATGTTTTTTTACGTTATTACGATATCGTAGGGCGGGGGCTTGTGTCCCGCCGCAAACTTAGGTTGACTTCGTTGTAAAACAACACAAAATGGATGTGCTACGAGCGCTTTGACAGCCCAATATCGGTAGATTAGGGCGGGAGCAAGCCCCCGCCCTACGTCATTTTAATGGCTTATTCGACTATTTACCGCCGCAGTTCGTTACCAAGTGGGCCCAAAGGTGTGGGATTACCGCCCGTGTAGGCAACGAGATTTGCCGCGGGCCATGCCTTTAAAAAATCATTTACTTCATCTGAGCCAATGAGCGGATGGTTTTCCCCCTTTACAGTCACCGAAAAGTATAGTATAATTCGTACAGATATGGTGCGAATGAGCCAATCCATTTTGTTCATTTCGGAAAGGAGAACCTATGAAACACGCATATTTATCCCGTTGGGGCGCTTTGGTGCTGGCTATGATGCTGATGCTGAGCCTGGCTCTGTCTGCCACCGCTCTGGACGAGCCCCCCGTCCCTTTGACAACTTACTATTCTTCCGCCGAATTTGAGGCACAGTTTACCTACACCGGCAATGATTTGGGCGCTACCTGGTCCGAGGGTAGTACCACCTTCCGGGTGTGGGCACCCACTGCCGACTCCGTGAAGGTCAATCTGTACGAGAGCGGTACCGCCGGCACGGATGATCGAATCGACCAGGTGGAGATGATTCAGGATGTCAACGGCACCTGGGTCGCCACCGTGGAGGGCAACCTGAACGGCACCTACTATACTTATTTGGTAGAAGTGGATGGTAAGGTTAACGAAGCCTGCGATCCTTATGCCCGGACCACCGGCGTCAATGGTCTGCGGGCCATGGTCATCGACTTGGCTTCCACCAATCCCGAAGGTTGGGAGAATGACGCGGACCCCCATGCCGGCAACTCCATTACCGATGCGGTGATTTATGAGCTCCATGTTCGTGACCTGAGCGTGGATGAAAGCTCCGGTATTACCAACAAGGGTAAGTTTCTGGGACTGATTGAAACCGGCACGACCAACTCCAATGGTATTCCCACGGGCTTGGATCACATCAAGAGCTTGGGCATCACCCACATCCACCTGCTCCCCAGCTATGACTATGCCTCTGTGGACGAGAGCAAGCCGGACAGCAATCAGTTCAACTGGGGTTATGACCCGCTGAACTACAATGTGCCCGAGGGCTCCTACTCCACCGACCCCTTCAACGGCGAGGTCCGGGTCAAGGAGTTCAAGCAGATGGTCAAGGGCCTGCACGACAACGGCATCAGCGTGATTATGGATGTGGTGTATAACCATGTTTACAATGCCGATACCTTCTGCTTTAACCAGATTGTGCCCCAGTTCTTTAACCGGGTTTCTGCCTATGGCGCGGTTTCCCAAGGTTCCGGTTGTGGCAACGACACTGCTTCCGAGCGGGCGATGATTAAGAAATACATCGTCGATTCTGTGAAATACTGGGCGGATGAATACCACATTGACGGTTTCCGCTTTGATTTGGTGGGTTTGATTGATACCGAGACCATCAACGCGGTGGTAGAGGAGGTTCACAAGACCCATCCCAATGTGATTTTCTACGGCGAGGGCTGGACCATGACCACCTACCCCACCAAGGATGGTTACACCATGACCACCCAGAAGAATTCCACCCAGACCCCCGGCTTCTCTTTCTTTAACGATACCCTTCGGGATGCCCTCCGGGGTCCCATGAACGGTGACAGCAAGCCCGGCTTCATCTCCGGTGGCGGCGGCTACGGCGGCAATGTGAAGAATTGCTTCCTGGCGAATGCATCCTGGTGCACCACTCCCACCCAGACCATTAACTATGCCTCCTGCCATGATAACCTGGCGCTGTTCGATAAGATTCAGCTTTCCTCTCGCGGCAAAGACTTCTCTGACCAGGTGAAGATGAACAATCTGGCTGCCGCGGTGGTGATTACCTCCCAGGGTACGCCCTTCTTCCAGGCCGGTGAGGAAATTCTGCGCTCCAAGCCCCTGCCCCAGGGCGGCTATGACCACAACAGCTATAAGAGCCCCGACTCTATCAACTCCATCAAGTGGGACAACCTGAACAACGAAGCTTATCAGGCTGTTCGGGATTACTATGCGGGCTTGATTGCCTTCCGGGCGGCGCACCCGGCTCTGCGGATGACCACTGCGGAAGAGATTGCCGCCAACATCACCGCCATTAACATGGGCTTTGAGAACAGTGTGGTAGCCTTCCAGTTTGCCCCCGGTGCTGCCGGTGAGGATAACGAGGGCATGTTCTTCGTGTTCAATGCCAAGGCGAAGCCCTATACCATCACTCTGCCCGAGGGTAAGTGGACCGTGTACGTTCAGGATCAGGTAGCAGGTACCGAACCTCTGGGCGTTCTGGAGGGTGAGGTGGAGGTTGCTCCGCTGTCCACCCTGATTGTGGTGAAGGAGAAGCAGAACAATGTGACTCCTCCCGCTACCGAGCCTATGGAGACCACTCCCTCTGAGCCCGCCGGAACCACCGCTCCTGCTGACTCCCAGCAGGGCGGGGAGGAGAATGGCTCTGCCTGGATGATTGTGGGCTTTGCTGTTGGACTTCTGATGGTTGGCGTTGCTGTTGTGATTGTGATTGTGAAAAAGAAGGCAGCCTGATAAACTGAAATGAGAAAGGCACTTGCCTCGGCAAGTGCCTTTTCCAGAGAAATGGAGAACTTATGTCTTATCTTTATGAAACCCATTGCCATGGCGCTCAGTGCAGCCGCTGCGCCCACAGCACCTCTGCCGAGCTGGTGCGGGCCTACCATGCCGCCGGCTACGCAGGTCTGGTGCTGACGGATCACTTTGTCACCGGCAACACCGCTGTGGATCGGACCGTCCCTTGGTCGGAGCAAATGCGGCAGTATTACGATGCCTATTTGGAGGCAAAGCAGGTGGGCGACAGCCTGGATTTTGATGTGATTTTCGGCATCGAGCATGCCTGCGAGGGATTTGAATTCCTGTGCTATGGCATCGATTTGGACTTTCTGCTGGCCAATCCCGATATTCCGGAGCTGCCCCTGGAGGAGTTCGTGGAGCGGTTGCACGAATATGGCGGTGTGGTGATTCAAGCCCACCCCTTCCGCTACGCACCGGCGGGCACCCCCTTACCGCTGGAAATTTTGGACGGGCTGGAGGTTTATAATGCCGCCAACCACGCCGAGGGCAATCACAATGCCATGGCTGCCGCTCCGGCTGATAAAATCCGCACCTCCGGCGGGGATATCCACCTTGCGTCAGATGCCCGGGTGGGGCAGGCCGGAATCCGTCTGCCGTACCGGGTGGTGGATTCCAAAGCCTTTGCTGCCGCCCTGCGGTGCAGGGAGCACAAGCTGCTGATAGCAGGTCAATAGCGGAAAACCCACGTCTGCCCTCGGGCATGACGTGGGTTTTTGTGTTAACAGTCGAGATGCAGTACAGCGGCGGCATTTTGATAGTAGATTTTCTTTCGATCGGTATCGGAAATGTCCAGAGTGTTCAGCAGACGTAGCTCCCATTCCGGGCGGTGCCAGGGCATGTCCGAACCGAAAAGTAGCTTGTCCGTGCCGTGGGCATCCACAATAGCCTGGGCGAAATACTTGGCGATGGCACCATAGCCGAAGGAAAGATCAAAGTACAGCTCCGTGCCGCAGAGCTTGTCCAGTACTTCCTGGGCGCAGCCCACACCGCCCCAATGGGCCGCCACCACCGGGGCATCCAGGTACCGCAGCGCCCCCAATAGCTGGTCGGGCATGCCGTGGTAGGGGGGAGGAAAACCGTAATCGTGTCCGGCGTGGAACAGGGTGACCAACCCTAACTGGGATATTTTGCGGTAAATGGGACGCATTTTTTCGTCATCTGCGTAGAATTTCTGATATTCCGGGTGGAATTTCACGCCCCGTAGACCGGCATCAGCGATGCGTTCCAGCTCTGCCAGCGCGTCCGGCGCGTCCGGATGCACCGAGCCGAAGGCTAGGAGCCCCGGCTGGGAATTGATGAAAATCGCAAAATTGTTGACCTTGGGCATTTGCTGCGGGTTCGTGGCGATGGACTGCACCACCGACAAATCCACTCCGTCGGCGGTCATCTCCGCCTTCAGCGATGCCACCGTTCCGTCGGTCTGGGGTTTCAGCCCACCGGAGGCGAAGGACAGGGACTCCATCGCCCGCTGCGCCAGAGTGTCGGGGAAGGCGTGGGTATGAAAATCAATCAGCATAGCATCACAGCTCCTTTTGCAGGGAATCTTATCATAACTCTTTATCAGATGCAAGAGCATATTTTTGTGCATAGACAAGTGTATTTTTCTGGCGGATTTTTTCGGAATGGATATTGACTTGTGGACACCGTGGTGGTATACTATGAAAACAAAAATACATATATACACAACACGTTGATGAAAACCAGTACACGTCAACCAACCTCCCAGAGAGCTGCCGGTGGGTGCAAGGCAGTGAGTGCGGCGACGTGGAATTCCTTTCGGAGTGGCTTTGCTGAAAGCACAGTAGGCGAAGACGGGTGGGCCCGATACAGCCTGCGGACCTGTTAGGGTCCCGTGAGGCCGCTTCGGCGGCAAACTGAGGTGGTACCACAGGAATTTCTTGTCCTCTGCTTTTTGGCAGAGGGCGTTTTTATTACCCCAAGGGAAGAAAAGGGAGATTTGTTTTGATTATTACAGACTTTTTGGAAAAGAATGCCCGGCTGTACGGGCAGGAGAGTGCTCTGGTGGAGATTAACCCCTCCGAGGAGCGGGATAAGGCGGTGACCTGGTGGGATTTCAATTTGATTGAGTCCGCCGGTACCGATACCCCCTATCGCCGGGAGCTGAGCTGGCGGGATTTTGACCGCCGTGCCAACCGGTTTGCCAACCTGCTGCTGAGCCGAGGCCTGAAAAAGGGCACCAAGGTGGCAGTTCTGCTGATGAACTGCATCGAGTGGCTGCCTGTTTACTTTGGCATTCTGAAGGCGGGGTGCCTGGCGGTGCCTATGAACTTCCGATACAGCTCCGACGAGATTAAGTACTGTCTGGAGCTGGCGGATGTGGAGGTGCTGGTGTTTGGTCCGGAATTTGTGAGCCGGATGGATGCCATCGCCGGTGACATTCCCAATGTGAAAACGCTGTTCTTCGTAGGAAAGGATGGTCCTGTCTATACCGAGGACTGCATGGCCCTGATGGGCTTCTGCTCTTCCAGTGCACCTCCGGTGGCACTGACCGAGGAAGACGATGCGGCGGTGTATTTCTCTTCCGGCACCACGGGCTTCCCCAAGGCAATTCTGCACAAGCACAAATCCCTGGTGCGTGCCTGCCTGACGGAGCAGAATCATCATTCCCAAAGTCGGGAGGATGTATTCCTGTGCATCCCGCCCCTGTACCATACCGGTGCCAAGATGCATTGGTTCGGCTCTTTGGTGTCCGGCTCCAAGGCGGTGCTCCTGCGGGGCGTCAAGCCGGAGTGGATTCTCCGGGCGGTGACCGAGGAGCGGTGTACCATCGTGTGGCTGCTGGTGCCGTGGGCACAGGATATGCTGGATGCCATCGATGACGGTCGAGTGGATTTGAGCAAATTCCGCCTGGACCAGTGGCGACTCATGCACGTGGGCGCTCAGCCTGTGCCTCCCAGCCTGATTCAGCGCTGGCTGAAGGTGTTCCCTCACCATCAGTACGATACCAACTATGGTCTGTCCGAGTCCATCGGCCCCGGCTGCGTCCATCTGGGTGTGGAGAACGTTCATAAAGTGGGCGCCATCGGCAAGCCCGGCTTCGGCTGGCAGACCCGCATCGTGGACGATAAGGGCAACGACGTGCAGCCCGGTGAGGTCGGTGAGCTGATTGTCAAGGGCGACGGCGTCATGACTTGCTACTATAAAAATCCCGAGGCGACTGCCGAGGTGCTGAAGGACGGCTGGCTCTTCACCGGCGATATGGCCCGAGAGGATGAGGAGGGCTTCATCTATCTGGTCGACCGGAAGAAGGATGTGGTCATCTCCGGCGGTGAGAATCTGTATCCCGTGCAGATTGAGGACTTCCTGCGCACCTTCGAGAAAATCAAGGACGTGGCGGTTATCGGCTTGCCCGATGCCCGTCTGGGCGAAATTGCCGCGGCAATTATTGAGATTAAGGAAGGGGAGAGCTGCACCGAGGAGGAGATTAACCAGTTTTGCCTGGCCATGCCCCGGTATAAGCGCCCCCGGAAGATTTTCTTCGACAAGGTGCCCCGCAATCCCACCGGCAAGATTGAGAAGCCGGTTCTGCGGGAGAAGTATTGCCATGGCCGTCTGGTCGAGGTGCAGATTACGGGCTGAAATCAGTACGTCATCGCCCCCTTATAATGACGTGGCGGTATAATCGTTTACAGTATTAACTATCAGAAAAGAGCGTTTCCTATGGATTTATTCATTAAAATTGCCATGTTGGTGGTGTTCTTCGGCGTGATGATTGGCGTTGGTCTGGTCTGCCGGAAAAAGTCCACCGATGTGAATGGATTTGTGCTGGGCGGGCGGAGCGTTGGCCCCTGGCTGACGGCCTTTGCCTATGGTACATCTTATTTCTCCGCTGTGGTTTTCGTGGGCTATGCCGGTCAGTTTGGCTGGAAGTATGGTGTAGCTGCCACTTGGGCGGGCATCGGCAATGCCTTCCTGGGCTCCATGCTGGCATGGATGGTTCTGGGTCGGCGCACCCGGGTCATGACTCAACATCTTGACAGCGCCACCATGCCCCAGTTCTTCGAGCGGCGCTACAACAGCAAGGCGCTGAAGCTGGCATCCTCTGCGGTGATTTTTATTTTCCTGATTCCCTACACCGCTTCGCTGTATAACGGCTTGAGCCGCTTGTTCGGCATGGCTTTTGACATCCCCTATGCCACCTGTGTCATCGCCATGGCGGTGTTGACGGCGGTTTATGTAATCGTGGGCGGCTATATGGCCACGGCGATTAACGATTTCATTCAGGGTATCATCATGATTTTCGGCATTTTGGCGGTTATTGTGGCGGTACTGAAGACCCAGGGCGGTTTGATGGAGGCTATGGAGAGCCTAAGCCAGATTACGGATGCAGAAAGCGGCGCACCGGCGGGCTCCTTCAGCTCCTTCCTGGGGCCGGATCCCGTGGGACTGCTGGGCGTGGTGCTGCTGACCAGCCTGGGTACCTGGGGCCTGCCTCAGATGGTGCAGAAATTCTACGCCATCAAGAGTGAGAAGGTCATCACCAAGGGAATGGTGATTTCCACGGTGTTTGCCTTGATTGTGGCGGGCGGCTGCTACTTCCTGGGCGGCTTCGGTCGACTGTTCACCACCTCTGAGGCGGTGCAGGCGGAGGGGTTTGATTCTATCGTGCCTACCATGCTCCGGGAATTGTCACCCATCCTGATTGCTGTTGTGGTGGTTTTGGTACTGTCGGCATCCATGTCCACACTGTCGAGTCTGGTGCTGGCCTCCAGCTCCACGCTGACCCTGGATTTTATCAAGGGTAGTGTGGTCAAGAATTTGAGCGAGAAGAAGCAGATGCTGATTATGCGAATTCTGATTGCGGTATTCATCGCCATTTCGGTGATTATCGCCATTGTGCAGTACCATTCCAACGTGACCTTCATTGCCCAGCTGATGGGCGTAAGCTGGGGCGCACTGGCGGGTGCGTTTTTGGCACCGTTCCTATTCGGTCTGTACTGGAAGCGTGCAACGGCCCTGTCCGTTTGGGTCAGCATGATTTTCTCTTCGGTGGTCATGGTGTCTAACATCTTCCTGGGACAGTATTTCCCGACAATCATCCGTTCTCCCATCAATGCCGGTGCATTTTGCATGCTGGCCGGACTGATTATTGTGCCAGTGGTAAGCCTGCTGAGCAAGGCGCCGGACAAGAAATACGTGGATGATGTGTTCTCTTGCTATGATAAAAAGGTCATGGTGTCCGCCAAGGATGCCATTGGCGAACCGATGGAATAATGCTTCTTTCAATCTAATCAATATCGCATTTCTCAGCGTTAAGGAGGAAATAAAATGAAACAACTGATGCTGGGCAACGAAGCGGTTGCCCGGGGACTTTATGAGGCTGGATGCCTGTTTGTATCCAGCTATCCAGGCACTCCCAGTACCGAAATTACCGAGGCAATTGCCAAGTATCCCGAGGTCTATGCCGAGTGGGCACCCAATGAAAAGGTTGCCATGGAGGCAGCCTTCGGTGCTTGCGTGGCGGGGCGCCGGAGCTTCTGCGGCATGAAGCACGTAGGCCTGAATGTGGCGGCTGATCCGCTGTTTACTATCTCCTACACCGGCGTCAATGCCGGTATGGTCATCGGCGTTGCCGATGATGCGGGCATGCATTCTTCTCAGAATGAGCAGGACTCCCGTCATTACGCCCGGGCGGCGAAGATTCCAATGCTGGAGCCTTCTGATTCCGCTGAGGCGCTGTCCATGACCAAGCTGGCCTATGAGCTGTCTGAAAAATATGACACCCCTGTAATCATTAAGATGTGTACCCGCGTTTCTCACTCTCAGAGTGTGGTGCAGACCGGCGAGCGGGTGGAGGTTCTGAAGGAATACCAGAAGGATATCCCCAAGTATGTCATGATGCCCGGCAACGCCAAGCGCCGCCACCCCGTGGTGGAGGCTCGCACCCGGGCGCTGGTGGAGTATGCTGAAACTGCCGACATCAACCGGGTAGAGGATGGTGCCGACCACAGCGTGGGCTTCATCACCTCCTCCACCTCTTATCAGTACATCAAAGAAGTCATGGGCGACAAGCACCCGGTGATGAAGCTGGGCATGATTTGGCCCATGCCGGAGCAGAAGATTCGCCAGTTTGCCGCCTCCGTGGACAAGGTTGTGGTGGTGGAGGAGCTGGAGGGCTTCATCGAGTGCCACTGCAAGGACCTGGGCATCGACTGTGAAGGCAAGAGCCTGTTCTCCTGCATCGACGAGCTGAGCCAGAACAAGGTGGCGGATGCCCTGGCAGTCCCTCATGAGATGGGCAAGGCGCTGGATACCGCCATCCCGCCCAGACCTCCCGTCATGTGCGCCGGCTGCCCCCACAGAGGCCTGTTCTATACCCTGAGCAAGAACAAGCTCACCGTGTTGGGTGACATCGGTTGTTATACCCTGGGTGCGGTGGCACCCCTGTCCGCTGTGGATACGGTTATCTGCATGGGTGCATCCGTGTCTGGCATCCACGGCTTCTCCAAGAGCCAGCAGGGTGCGGCGGACAACAAGACCGTGGCGGTGATTGGTGACTCTACCTTTATGCACTCCGGCATTACCGGTCTTGTGAACATGGCCTATAACGAGTCCAATGCCACGGTAATCATCGTGGACAACTCCATCACCGGCATGACTGGTCACCAGCAGAATCCTACCACCGGCTTTAATTTGAAGGGAGACCCCTGCGCCAAGATTGATCTGGAAACTCTGTGTCGGGCTGTGGGCATCAACCGGGTTCGGGTGGTGGATCCCTACAATCTGAAGCAGTGCGACGAGGTTATCAAGGAAGAGCTGGCGGCCAACGAGCCCTCTGTTATCATCTCCCGCCGCCCCTGCGCTCTGCTGAAATATGTGAAGCATAAGGCTCCTCTGACCGTGGACCAGGACAAGTGCGTGGGGTGCAAGGCCTGTATGAAGATTGGCTGTCCTGCCATCAGCATGGTCGGCGGCAAGGCCAAGGTGGATGCCACCCAGTGTGTGGGCTGCGGCGTGTGCGAGCAGCTGTGCAAGCTGGGCGCTCTGAAGGAGGTTTGACCATGGAAACCAAAAATGTAATGATTGTGGGCGTGGGCGGACAGGGAAGCCTGCTGGCGTCCAAACTGCTGGGCCGGCTGCTGTTGGGCAAGGGCTACGACATCAAGGTGTCGGAGGTGCACGGCATGAGCCAGCGCGGTGGCAGCGTGGTGACCTACGTTCGCTTCGGTGAGAAGGTGTATTCTCCCGTTATCGACAAGGGTGAGGCGGATTTTATCGTGTCCTTTGAGTTGCTGGAGGCCGCCCGCTGGACGGAGTTTTTGAAGCCCGGCGGCAAGCTGATTGCCAACACCCAGCAGATTAACCCCATGCCGGTTATTATCGGCGCGGCGGAGTATCCGGCGGAGCTGGCTCAGAAGATGCTGGATGCCGGTATCGATTTGGATGCCATGGATGCCCTGTCTCTGGCGGAGCAGGCCGGTTCTCCCAAGGCGGTGAATCTGGTGCTCATGGGTCGGTTGTCCAAGTACTTTGACATTCCCGAGGCCGAATGGATGGCTGCTATTGAAGCCAGCGTACCCCCCAAGTTCCTGGAAATGAACAAGAAGGCCTTCGCCCTGGGCGCAAATGCCTAAGCGTATTGTTTACGTTATTAGGATATCGTAGGGCGGGGGCTTGCTCCCGCCGCCAACATAGGGTGATTTCCTTGCCCAAAATACAAAATAATTATACTACCTGAGATTTTACAGCTCGATATCGGTAGATTACGGCGGGAGCAAGCCCCCGCCCTACGGCACGATAAATGCATGTTTAGCGGTGAATCACAAGTGTGTCATTGCTATACGATTAACAGAGCCGTTCGTTACCGAGTGTGCCCGATGGTGTGGGATTACCGCCTGTGTAGGTGACGCGATTTGCCGCGGGCCATGCCCGTAAACCATTATTTATCTCATTCATACAGAACTCCCAAATTTTTATGGAGATGACAAAAATGCCGAACTATTATCAACCTGAAATTGAAACGATGCCTTATGAGCAGCTGCGGCAGCTGCAAAATGAGCGCTTCATGAAGCAGGTGCGCCATGTGTGGGATAATGTACCCTACTACCGCAACAAGATGGAGGAGAAGGGCGTTACCATCGACGACATCCACAGCATGGATGACCTGCACAAGCTGCCCTTCCTGACCAAGGATGACCTGCGGGATGCCTATCCCTACGGTCTGATGGGCAAGCCCATGTCCGAGTGTGTGCGGATTCATTCCACCTCCGGCACCACCGGCAAGCGGGTGGTGGCATTCTACACTCAGCACGATGTGGACCTGTGGGAGGACTGCTGCGCCCGAGCCATCGTGGCCGCCGGCGGCACCAAGGAGGATGTGGTCCATGTTGCCTATGGCTACGGCCTGTTCACCGGCGGCGCGGGACTTCACGGCGGCTCCCACAAGGTAGGCTGCCTGACCTTGCCCATGTCCTCTGGCAACACCGACCGTCAGCTGCAGTTCATGACGGATTTGGGCTCCACCATTCTGTGCTGCACCCCGTCCTATGCCGCTTATCTGGCGGAATCCATCCACGAGCGGGGCATCCGGGACGAAATCAAGCTGAAGGCCGGCATTTTCGGTGCTGAGGCTTGGTCTGAGGATATGCGCCACGACATCGAGGACAAGCTGGGCATCAAAGCCTATGACATTTACGGCTTGACGGAAACCTCCGGCCCGGGTGTGGCCTACGAGTGCTCCGAGCAGACCGGTATGCACATCAATGAGGACCACTTTATTGCGGAAATCATCGACCCCGACACCGGTGAGGTGCTGCCCGAGGGCAGCAAGGGTGAGCTGGTGTTCACCGCTATTACCAAGGAAGCCTTCCCGCTGCTGCGCTACCGCACCAAGGATATTTGTATCTTGAATCGGAAGAAGTGCTCCTGTGGTCGGACGCACGTGAAGATGTCCAAGCCCATGGGCCGCAGCGACGACATGCTGATTATCCGTGGCGTCAACGTCTTCCCGTCCCAGATTGAAACGGTGCTGATGCAGCAAGGCTATCCTGCCAACTATCAGATTATCGTGGACCGGGTGAATAATTCCGATACCCTGGACATTCTGGTTGAAATGACCGCTTCCCGGTTCTCTGACTCTCTGGCGCAGATTGCCCAGATGGAGAAGGAGCTGGTGAATGCCCTGAAGGCCATGCTGGGTATCATGGCCAAGGTCAAGCTGGTGGCGCCCAAAACCATCGCCCGGTCTGAGGGTAAGGCGGTTCGTATCATCGACAAGCGGAAAATTTGAGGAGGTATGGTTATGAGCATTCATCAGATTTCTGTTTTCCTGGAAAACCGAGCCGGTCAGCTGGCGCAGATTACCCAGCTTCTGGCACAGAACCAGGTCAATCTGCGGGCAATTTCCATTGCGGAGACCTCCGACTACGGTTTGGCCAGAATGATTGTGGACGATGCCCATAAGGCCAGCGCCATTCTGCTGGAGCACGGCGATATCCTGTCCATGACCCCGGTGTGGGCGGTGGAGGTGCCGGATCGGCCCTCCGGTCTGGCGGATATGCTGGCTGTGCTGGCACAGTACCACGTGGACGTGGAGTACATGTACTCCCTGTTCGCCGGCAAGGACGGACGTGCCTATATGGTGCTGCGGATTTCCGACGAGGCGGCCTTCGCCAATGCGGTCAAGGAAGGTAGCATCACCGTGGTAGGCAATGAGGAACTGGGCCTGAAATAAGCACCACAAAATATTGCAATAAAAAAGACTGCCCGAGGGCAGTCTTTTTTGATGGGATTTTGGAATAGCAGTGTTATTCTTTTTCTACGGGTACAGATATAGATGCAATTACGGCTTCTGCATTATTGGCGTTCAGCAATTTTTCTAAAAAGGTGTTGCTTCCCACGGGATAATCACCAAACGAATCGCTGCCAAGCGTGAAAATCCGTCCATTATCCTCCCAAGAGATATAATAAAGCTTACCGTCAAAATATTTATACTCGATGCCGTTGTAAATGTACCGCCCCTTGGTGTTGGTGGATAATTTTCGCATATCCATTGTATTGACATCATCAATCAAGGGCAAAGGCGATGCATCTTGGTTGTCCTCTACGGGTTCTACAGAAAATGAGAAGGTGATATTGTTTTCATCAATGAGGTCATACTCATATTTAGAATTGTTTCCGATGATTACGTGGGATAAAAATACAAAATACTCGAAGTCTCCCAATTGCGAAATGTCTGAATATTTCACAAATCCTTCCGGTAATTGTACTGTTTTGATAATTTTTAGATACTCCTCGTAAGAATTTGCGTCAAGGCATGGTACTTCACCCTCGGAGGAGTCTGAACCTTGGGAAGGGGCAGGTATAGTTGTGGGATTACTCACCTGGTTGTTGTTTTCTGTTTCATTGATTGTTGGTGCAGAGCTTTCTATGGGAGCCGTAGATTCATCAGCCTTTTTACCAGGTTTTCGCGTATCGCAAGCCGTCAGAAAGACACAAAAACACAAAACTAAAATCACAATACCAATCAGCCTGTTTTTCATAAGAATCCTCCTTAATCAATGATTATAGCGATGCAGGTTTTGTTCGATTCTTTCGCTTTTTTGATGAAATAAGCAATTGGGCCCGCTTTTGTTCCCGTTTTATATTTTTAGTGTAGCACTGTATACAAAAAATGTCAAGAACATAGCCCAAAAATTCACAATTTATTACAAAAAAGCGCCCAAACCGAGGTGGTTTGGGCGCTGTCAGTATAGTAACAGTCGGGGGGCGGGGTTACTTCATAAACTTATCGATGGCCTGGCACAGCCCGTCGATGGCATCCTGGTCACCGGCGGCGACGGCATCGACCATACAGTGGCGCATGTGGTCTTTCAAAATGACCTTGCCGGTGTTATCCAGGGCGGAGCGAACCGCCGCCAGCTGAATCAGCACCTCAGAGCAGTCCACTCCGTCCTCCACCATCCGCTTGACCTTCTCAAGGTGGCCGATGGCCCGGGCCAACCGATTGATGACGGCCTTTTGGTCCTCGTGGACATGCCCGTGGGAGTGGGCGATACCATGGGCGTGGAGATATGCGTGGTCGTGGTCATGATGGTCGTGATGTTCGTGGTGGTCAGACATAGGAATTCCTCCGGAAGACGTTTTTCTTATCATACATGATTTCCTAAAATTTCGCAAGCCCCTACAGGGGATAAATAAATGTTTTGACAAGCGGCTTTTTCGATATTATAATGTAAGAAAATCTATAAAGGAGAGAATACTATGCATCTGCATCATGATATGATTGGCGGCTCCCACGACCATGAGCACGCCCATTCCCACACCCATGAGCATACCCACGACGGCCACACCCACACCCATGAGCATACCCATGCCCATAGCCATGACCATGCCCATCCCCACGACCATGACCACCTCCACGGCGAGGGTCACACCCATGACCACAGCCATTGCGGAAGCGGTTGCGGCGGCTGCCAGACTCCCTGCGAGCATACTCCTATGGAGGAGCTGGCTGCGCTGATGAAGTACATGGTGGGTCACAATGCGGCCCATGCCCGGGAGTTGGCAGAGCTGGCTGCCAAGGTGGAACAGGTGGCCGGCCATAGCGCCTACGAGCAGATTATGGCGGCGGTATCCGATTTCGAGAAGGGCAATTTGCGGCTGTCCGCCGTTCTGGCTTCGCTGGACATGAAGTGAGGTCGCGCCATGTGCCTGTCTACTGTTTATAAGAACGTGATGGAGCCTGCCTCCATCGTGCTGAAGAATGTCACTACCATCGAGTGCCGGGACGGAAAGGTGATTCTGACGGACTTGATGGATCATCAGGTGGAGATTGTCGGAACTCTGGTCTGCGCCAGCCTGGTGGATGGCTACGTCATCGTCAAAGAAGCTGAATAAAAGGAGTAATTACAATGGCAAAAACGATTCAGGATGTGCTGGCACTCATTGAGGAGCAGGGAATCAAGATGGTTGATTTCAAAATGGTTGACATCAACGGTCAGTACCGCCATGTCACCATTCCCGCAGAGAACTTCTCTGAGGACACCATGAAAAGCGGCATCGGCTTCGATGCCTCCAACTACGGCTATGCTGTGGTGGAAAAGAGCGACATGGTTTTTATCCCCGACCCCGACACGGCGGTGGTAGACCCCTTCTGCTCCATTCCTACCTTGTCTATGACCGGCAATGCTATGATCATCGACAATCCTGAGAATCGCCCCCTGCCTCAGTACCCCCGGAATATCGTTAAGGCTGCCGTGCAGTATATGAAGGATTCCGGTGTGGCGGATACCATGTATATCCTGCCCGAGTTTGAGTTCTACCTGTTCGACCAGGTGGGCTGGGAGATTTCCGGTCGGGAAATCAGCGCCGGTGTGGATGCCCAGCAGTCCTACTGGAACAGCGCCTGCGAGGGCAAGGGCGTGGTGGTGCCCAAGCAGAAGAATTATCACATCGCCAAGCCCTTCGACATCTCCTACGAGTGCCGTAGTGAGATGTGCATGCTCATGAAGGAAATGGGTATCGACATCAACTACCACCATCCCGAGGTTGCCGCTTCCGGTCAGTTTGAGATTGAGCCCCAGCTGGGCGAGATGGTTCATATGGCGGATGCCACCATGATGATCAAATATATCATCCACAATACCGCCCTGAAGTACGGCAAGACCGCAACCTTCATGCCCAAGCCCATCTATGGCGAGGCAGGCTCCGGCATGCACGTGCATATGCTGCTGATGAAGGATGGTCAGCCGGTGTTCTCTGATGACAACGGCTATGCCCATCTGAGCGAGACGGCCCACTATTTCATGGGCGGTCTGCTGAAGCACATCGCATCTCTGTGTGCCCTGACTAACCCCAGTACCAACTCCTTCAAGCGGCTGGTGCCCGGCTTCGAGGCTCCTGTGACCGTGGGCTACGCCACCTCCAATCGTTCTGCGGTCATCCGCATCCCCGCTTACGCAAAGACTCCCAACAAGCGCCGTTTCGAACTGCGTAACCCCGATGCTACCTGCAATCCCTATTTCTGTTATGCGGCGATTCTGATGGCAGGTCTGGATGGTGTGAAGAATAAGATTGACCCCCATGCCAATGGCTGGGGCCCCTACGATATGAACCTGTATCACCTGAGCGACGAGGAGAAGGCCAAGCTGCACCACTTGCCCACCTCCTTGGAGGAAGCGTTGAATGCACTGGAGGAAGATCACGATTACCTGACCACCGGCGGCGTGTTCCCCGAGGAGCTGCTCAACAACTTCATCAAGACCAAGCGGGAGGAGTGCCGCCAGCTGGCAGCCATTCCCCATCCTGCGGAGTTCGAGAAGTACTACAATCTGTAATATAAAAAGCGACAGGCAAGCGTCTGTCGCTTTTTATATTAGTTCGTCGTTGCCACGGTCCTAACGGCCTTCGGAATGACAATGTGGTATGTACATTTTACCATTCAACCGGGGGATTGCCACGCCAGCCTGTGCTGGCTCGCAATGACGTGGAGTTTTGGAAACAGGGTAGGGAAAGGGAGAAAAAATCCCCGAAAAACAAAAAACACCATTGACAAACAAGTGTCAATGGTGTAAAATGGTCTTCCATACTGTGGGAGTATGCGCACTTATGCCATTCACCCCAGCATGGACATTTTACCACAGTACGGCGCATCTGTCAAGTAGAAAGTTAGATATTTTCAACAACTGCGCCGTGCGTATCAAAATTCGTGATCAACACAAACCCAAAGAAAGGCAGTGATGAATCATATGGCAATGGTCAAGGACGTACAGTTCGGAAAGACCATGCGTAAGTCCTACGCAAAGTATGAGGAGATTCTCGAAATCCCCAACATGCTGAAAATCCAGAAGGACTCCTATCAGTGGTTCCTGGACGAGGGCCTGCGCGAAGTGTTCAAGGATGTTGGCACCATTACCGATTTCTCCGGTAAGCTGGAGCTGAGCTTCCTGGATTTCTCCATGAACGAGCCCCCCAAGTATACCATCGAGGAGTGCAAGGAGCGGGATACCACCTACGCCAAGCCCATCAAGGTGCGGGTGCGTCTGCGTAACACGGAGACCGACGAGATCAAAGAGCAGGAAATCTTTATGGGTGATTTCCCCATCATGACCAACGGCGGCACCTTCGTTATCAACGGCGCAGAGCGTGTTATCGTTTCCCAGATTGTCCGCTCTCCCGGTATGTACTATGGCCACGAGGTGGACAAGGCTGACCAGCACACCTACACCGCCACCGTTATCCCTTACCGTGGCGCATGGCTGGAGTATGAAACCGACAACTCCAACGTGTTCTGGGTTCGCATCGACAAGAACCGCAAGCTGCCCATCACCAGCCTGATTCGTGCTTTGGGTGTGCAGACTGACGAGCAGATTAAGGCCATGTTTGGCGAGGACGAGCGCATTCTGGCCTCCCTGGAGAAGGATCCCTGCAAGACTCGGGAAGAGTCCCTGCTGGAGATTTACCGCCGGCTGCGTCCCGGCGAGCCTCCCACGGTGGAAACTGCTATTGCCCACCTGGAGGGTCTGCTGTTCGACGCTCACCGCTACGATGTGAGCAAGGTCGGCCGCTATAAGTTCAATAAGAAGATGGATATCTGGAGCCGCCTGTCCGGCCAGGAGGCTGCCGAGCCCATCGCAGATCCCATGACCGGCGAGATTCTGGTTATGCCCGGTGAGATTATCACCCGTGACATGGCGCACAGCCTGTCCGACAAGGGTGTCAACGCGGCTACCGTTAAGGTTGGCGACCAGATGGTCAAGGTCTTCTCCAACGGCATGGTCTGGATGGACAAGTTTGTGGACTTTGATCCCGCCGTTTACGGTATTCGGGAGAAGGTTCGCTTCAGCGTGCTGAAGGAGATGCTGGAAACCGACGGCATCAACTGGGAGGAAGCCATCGCTGAGCGGATGGACGATTTGATTCCCAAGCACATCATCGTCGACGACATTATGGCCTCCATCAACTATCTGAACTGCGTGGCCATGGGCGTGGGCATCCATGACGATATTGACCACCTGGGCAACCGCCGCCTGCGCTGCGTGGGCGAGCTGCTGCAGAACCAGTTCCGCATCGGCTTCAGCCGTCTCGACCGTGTGATTCGGGAGCGCATGACCGTGCAGGATTTGGATGCTGTTACTCCTCAGAGCCTGATCAATATCCGTCCCGTCACCGCTGTCATCAAGGAGTTCTTCGGCTCCAGCCCTCTGAGCCAGTTCATGGACCAGAATAACCCTCTGTCCGAGCTGACTCACAAGCGCCGTCTGTCCGCTCTGGGCCCCGGCGGTCTGAGCCGTGAGCGTGCTTCCTTCGATGTGCGTGATATTCACTACACCCACTACGGCCGTATGTGCCCCATCGAGACCCCCGAAGGTCCCAACATCGGTCTGATTAACTACCTGGCTACCTTTGCCAAGATTAATGAGTTCGGCTTCGTGGAGGCTCCCTACCGCAAGGTGGACAAGGCCACCGGTCGTGTGACCGATTTGGTCGAGTACATGACCGCTGATGTGGAAGACGATTTCTACATCGGTCAGGCCAACGAGCCCCTGGACGAGAATGGCTGCCTGGCCAACGCTCGTATCACTTGCCGTCACCGCAACGAAATCATCGAAGTGGACCGCAACGTCATCGACTACATCGACGTTTCTCCCCGTATGATGATTTCTATTGCGACTTCTTTCATTCCCTTCCTGCAGAACGACGACGCAAACCGTGCTCTGATGGGCGCGAACATGCAGCGTCAGGCCGTGCCTCTGCTGACCACCGAGCCTCCCATCGTTGCCACCGGCATCGAGCACAAGGCTGCCGTGGACTCCGAGGTTTGCTTGAAGGCTAAGGGCCCCGGTGTGGTCCATAGCGTTTCCGCCACCGACATCGTGATTCGTTACGATGATGGCGAGATGTACACCCACAAGCTGACCAAGTTCGCCCGCTCCAATGCCGGCACCTGCGTCAACCAGCGTCCCATCGTCGTGGTGGGCGAGCGGGTTGACACCGAGCAGATCATTGCCGACGGTCCTTCCTGCTCCGGCGGTGAGGTGGCTCTGGGTAAGAATGTTCTGATTGGCTTCGTTACCTGGGAAGGCTACAACTACGAGGACGCCATTCTGCTGAACGAGCGTCTGGTCCGTGAGGACGTGTTTACCTCTATCCACATTGAGGAGTACGAGACTGAGGCCCGTGACACCAAGCTCGGACCCGAGGAGATTACCCGTGATATCCCCAACGTGGGCGAGGATACCCTGAAGGATCTGGACGAGAACGGCATCATCCGTGTGGGCGCTGAGGTCCATGCCGGTGATTACCTGGTCGGCAAGGTCACCCCCAAGGGTGAGACCGAGCTGACTCCCGAGGAGCGCCTGCTGCGGGCCATCTTCGGTGAGAAGGCAAGAGAAGTCCGCGATACCTCTCTGAAGGTGCCCCATGGTACCAGCGGTATCGTTGTGGACGTGAAGATTTTCACCAAGGAGAACTCTGACGAGCTGGCTCCCGGTGTTACCAAGTCTGTTCGTGTGTACCTGGCGCAGAAGCGTAAGATTGGCGTCGGCGATAAGATGGCCGGCCGTCACGGTAACAAGGGCGTTGTGTCCCGCGTTCTGCCCGAGGAGGATATGCCCTTCCTGCCCGACGGCACCCCCCTGGATGTGGTTCTGAACCCCCTGGGCGTGCCTTCCCGTATGAACATCGGTCAGGTTCTGGAAGTCCACCTGGGCTATGCTGCAAGAACTTTGGGCTGGAATGTTGCTACTCCCGTATTTGACGGCGCTAACGAGAAGGACATCCGTGAAACCTTGAAGCTGGCTGGCCTGCGTGAAGACGGCAAGACCGTTCTGTACGATGGCCGTACCGGTGAGCCTTTCGATAACCTGGTTACCGTTGGCTATCCCTACTACCTGAAGCTGCACCATCTGGTCGATGATAAGATCCACGCACGTTCCACCGGTCCTTACGCTCTGGTTACCCAGCAGCCTCTGGGCGGCAAGGCTCAGTTCGGCGGTCAGCGTTTCGGCGAAATGGAAGTTTGGGCGCTGGAAGCTTACGGCGCTGCTTATACCCTGCAGGAGATCCTGACCGTCAAGTCCGACGATGTGACCGGCCGTGTCAAGACCTACGAAGCAATCGTCAAGGGTGCAAATATTCCCAAGCCCGGTGTGCCTGAATCCTTCAAGGTTCTGGTCAAGGAGCTGCAGGCTCTGTGTCTGGACATCCGTGTACTGGACGAGCATGGCAACGAGATTGAACTGAAGGACGAGGATGAGGACGACGATCTGATCTACACCGAAATCCCCAACAGCCAGCTGGTTG
>JBGVDR010000125.1:0-63686 GCA_045119455.1 Faecousia sp. | reverse complement strand
TTGTTCCTGTGGTTGCGCCTGTTCGCTTATAAAATATGAAACGGGTTATCCCGAAGGGTAAAACCGTTTTTTGTACCCCGGAAGGGACTCGTTTGCTTTTTCTCCCGCCCAGGTGGGAGAAAATGCAAACGAGTCCCTTCCTCTCAATATACCAAAAGAGCAGATGCCCATTGGGTATCGGCTCTTTTGGTACAGCGCGCATAGTCAAATCCGAACCTAAGCCAGCGGCTTTGATTTCCGCAAAGGTGATGGCTGTGGTACTGTCTGAATAATTGCCTGTAAAGATCATGCATCCATCGAACAGGATGATTAAAAAATTCCCATTGCAAACAAAAACCGCTCCGGTCCGAGGACCAGAGCGGTTTGCTTTGGGATTTAGTTGTTGATCAGGATGCCGTCTTCGCTGAATTCGTACATCCCCGCAGAAAGCAGGCCATTGTGGTTGGTGATCCAGTAGGAACCCACCGCCAGTTCGCCGTTGGTGCGGACATAGATGTAAGTGCCCTCGGGCAACTGAATCAGGCCCAGGCCGTACCGCTTTTTGCCGTCCAGGTAGTAATGCAGAACGCCGTTGTCATTCACAATGCCGTCCTTGGCGTCGGTGATGACCATGTAGCCATCGGCACCGAACTCGTACATACCAGCATCCAGATTGCCGTTGGTGTTGGTGATCCAATACTTGCCGGTGGCCAGAACGCCATTGGAGCGGACATAAATCCAGCCGCCGTTATACTCCATCAGGCCGGCATTGTACTGAATCCGGTTGTTGACGAAGTAGTACAGGCTACCGTCGATCTCGTGGATGCCGTTTTTGGGTGCGGCAGCCATGCCATCCTCGCTGAAGTTGACCTTCTGGCCGGCGCTAAACAGACCGTAGCCATTGCTGACATTGGTGATGTAGTAATCACCAGTGGCCAGCTTGCCGCTGGAGCGGACGTAGATGAAGGCGGTGTAGCCCATGACGGAGCCATCCTCGAAGTGCCAGTTGGTGCTGACATTGATCAGACCCTTGTTGTAGCCAATCTTACCGTTCTCGTAATAGTACCATGCGCCGTTTTCGAAGTATACGCCGTTCTTATCGGTGGAAACAGGCTCAACCATAAAGCCGTTTTCATCGAAGGTGTACAAGCCGGAAGCAATGCCCAGATCGTTGCCGGGAACATAATACTTGCAATCCACAGCCAGCTCGCCGTTGGAGCGGACGTAGATGTAGTTATCCCCTACCTTAGTCAGGCCGTTACCCGCCATCAGGCGGGCATCCTCATAGTAGCGCAGAACGCCGTTCACCTCGGTGATGCCGTCGTACTCGCAGAGCGCACCGTATTCATCAAAGGTGTAAACACCGCCGATGACAAAGTCACGGTCGGCAGTATTGCGGGTAATGTACACATCACCGACAGCATACTTGTTGGCGCCATTGGTCTCATCGCCGATGAAATAGTAATACCCGCCCAAAGCAGCCACCATGCCCACATGCCAGGGAACCATACCATCGACAACCAAAACGCTACCGGAAGTATTGCCAACGTCAAGATGCCACACGCCGTTTTCATTAGACTTGAAGCTGCCGTCATAGTTGAACCAGAACCAGGCAGTATCCTTGTTGACGAAGGTCTGACCCTTGCTCTCGCAATAGGCCACATCCTCGGGGTTGGGACCGTAGGTGATGCCATTGATAGGCTCCGTGGGATAAGGTACCCGGACAACGCCGGTGACAGGCTCGTTGGTTTCGGGGTCGTAGTAGTACCACTTCCCGTCCATCTCGATCCAGCCGGAGTAAAGAGGCAGCGGATAGAGCAGCTGACCGTCTATATATCTCGAGCAAACCTTACCCGAAACTTTCTTGACCGTTTCACCGGCAATGCTGATTTCGAAGGAGCATTCTTCCGGGTAGTTACCCCGTTGCCAATAGAACGCATACTCTGCATCGGGGTCATAGGGGCAGCTCCAGGTGCCGGTGTAGCCACTCTCAAGGGTAACGGTGCCAATCAGCACGCCGTCCTTATAAACATGGATGCCGTTGCCGTTCCAGCTGTCACCCCAATCATCAGTCATGGTGATGGTGATGGTGTTCTTGTCGTAACCGCAATCCTCGCAGACAGAATCCGCTCCGAACCGGTGCTCTTCCAGCTCATTGATGAACCCACAACCGCAGGTTTTCTGGTGAAATTCATTCGAGTAATACTCTGAATCAATCAAGTTGCCGCTATGGGTACACGGAGCCTTGATAACCACATCACCGCCGGTGATGGAGGTGGCGCCGTCAGCAGGAACGATCATCTTGCCGCCCTGCCAGTAGGCTGCGCCCTCGCCCAGAATGGCGTTCAGGGTAGTTTTGTAAAGGGAAATGCCGCCGGGGAAGGTAGCGCCCACGCCATCCTCGCCCGTGGTCAGGATAATGGTCGAATATTCAGTGCCGCAGATATCATAGTGTTCGCCGCTAATGGTGCCACCGCTGATGGTCAGGGTACCTTGGTCGGCATACGCGCCGCCCCATTGGCCACTGATGATGCCGCCGCTGATGGTCACAGTACTGTCATGTGCTTCAATACCAAAACCGTCACCGGTGATCTTACCGCCCTCGCCGGAATCGGTAATGGTGATATCGACACCATTGCAAATGTACAGCGCACTCCATAAGTTAGCGCTACTGCTAATCTCACAGCCGTTCAGGTCAATGGTGAACACACCACCTTCGATTCTCTGATAGCCCTTGCCCAGGTCGATATCCTTGAGAATGGTGACCACAGCCTGATCGGCGGCAGTACAATTCTTTACAGCCTGAATGGCCTCATTCGGGGTCGCATAATAACTGACTTCGCCACCGATGGTGACGGAAGCCACTGCATCGGGAGAAACCGCACCGCAAGCGCAAATCAGATTGCTGTAGCTGTGCGCTTCCGCGATGGTATTATTGCAATCGGCGCAGGTAAAGGTATGATCGTCGCCGTTGTTGGTGTAGGTCTTATCGCCGGGATGCTTACAAACCGCCTTAATGACCACATCGCCGGTAATGGAGGTGGCATCGTTGGCAACAGAAAGCTGCTTGCCGTTCTGCCAGTAGGCAGCGCCCTCGCCCAGAATGGCGTTTAGGGTTGTTCCGCCTACTTCCATGCCATCAAGGAAGGTAGCGCCAACGCCGTTCTCGCCCACAGACAGAGTAATGGTGCAATCATCGCTGTAGATATCATAGCCTTCACCGCTGATGGTGCCGCCGATGATGGTCACGGTACTTTCGCAGCCATACACACCGTCAGATTGGACGCCAGTGATGGTGCCGCCGCTGACGATCAGAGTGCAATCGTTATTAACAGACACGCCGCAATAACCGTCAATGATGGCGCCGCCGCTGATGGTCACGGTACTTTCGTCGCCAAACACGCCGTCAGATTGGACGCCAGTGATGGTGCCGCCGATGATGGTCACGGTGCTGTTGTAGACACTCACGCCGCAATTTTCACCGCTGATGGTGCCACCGCTGATGATCACGGTACTTTCGTAGCCATACACGCCGCAATTTTCACCGCTGATGGTGCCACCGCTGATGGTCACGGTGCTGTTGTAGGCATGCACGCCGAAATATTGGCCGCTGATGGTGCCACCGCTGATTTCCACGGTGCTGTTGTCGGCACGCACGCCGCCGTACTCGCCACTGATGGTGCCACCGCTGATCTCCACGGTGCTGTTGTCGGCACGCACGCCGTCAGATTGGCCGCCAGTGATGGTGCCGCCGCTGATGGTTACGGTGCTGTAATATGCTTCAATGCCATAACAAGCACCGGTGATCTTACCGCTCTCGCCGGAATCGGTAACGGTTACATCAGCACCGAATCTCAGCACCAAAACGCCCCAACTGGAATTCGAGGAGCTCACCTCAAAACCGTTCAGATCAAACGTGAACATGCCGCCGTTGATTTCCTGATAGCCATTACCCAGAGCGATGTCCTTGAGAATGGTGACCACAGCCTGATCAGCGGCGGTACAATTCGTCACTGCCTGAATGGCATCATCCAGGGTCGCATAATAACTGACTTCGCCACCGATGGTGACGGAAGCCACTGCATCGGGAGAAACCGCACCGCAGACACAGACATAATTGGTATAGCTGTGCGCCTCGGGGATAGTATTGCAGCAATCGGCGCAGTTAAAGCTGTGATCGTCGCCGTTATTGGTGTAGGTCTTATCGCCGAGGTGCTTACAGGCAGCCTTAATGACCACATCGCCACCGGTGATTTCTATAGCGCCTTCAGCAGGAATGATCATCTTATTGCCCAGCCAGTAGGCTGCGCCCTCGCCCAGAATGGCATTTAAGGTAGTATCCAAGACAGTGATGCCACCGGGGAAAGTAGCGCCAACGCCATCCTCGCCCACAGTCAGGGTAGCATCGGCGTAGATATCATACCATTCGCCGCTAATGGTGCCGCCGCTGATGGTTACCGTACTGCAATAGGAATCCACGCCGTAATATTGGCTGATGATGGTGCCACCGGTGATAGTCAAGGTGCTGTCAGAGGCAGTCACGGCGTAATATTCGCTACTAATGGTGCCGCCACTGATGGTCAAAGTGCCGTTCTCGGTATCCACGCCGTAATGGTAGCCGCTGATGGTGCCGCCGCTGATGGTCACAGTGCCGTTATAGATATCCACGCCGTAACTTTGGCTACTGATGGTGCCGCCGCTGATGGTCACGGAGCTGTAGCTGCCATATACGCCGTAATTTTGGCTGCTGATGGTGCCGCCGCTGATGGTCACAGTACTGTCATATGCTTCAATACCATTACCGGCACCGGTGATCTTACCGCCCTCGCCGGAATCGGTAATGGTGATATCTGCACCCACACTCAGTTCCAAAACGCCCCAAATGGAATTCGAGGAGCTCACCTCAAAACCGTTCAGATCAAACGTGAACGTGCCGCCGTTGATTTCCTGATAGCCATTACCCAGATCAATGTTCTTAAGAATGGTGACCACAGCCTGGTCGGCAGAAGTGCAATTCTTCACAGCCTGAATGGCATCATCCAGATTACCGTATGTACCGGTGATGACGCCGTTCTTGCTGACGGAAGCCACTGCATCGGGAGAAACCGCACCACAGACACAGACATAATTGGTATAGCTGTGCGCCTCGGGGATAGTATTGCAGCAATCGGCGCAGTTAAAGCTGTGATCGTCGCCGTTATTGGTGTAGGTCTTATCGCCGGTGTGCTTACAAGCCGCCTTAATGACCACATCGCCGCCGGTGATTTCTTTAGCATCATCAGCAGGAACGATCATCTTATTGCCCTGCCAGTAGGCCATGCCCTCACCCAGAATGGCATTCAGAGTTGTTCTGGCTACCTTAATACCGCCGGGGAAGGTAGCACCCACGCCATCCTCGCCCAAGGTCAGAGTGACGGTGGAATCAAAACTGTTGATATCAGCGTCATAGCCGCTGATGGTGCCGCCGGTGATGGTCAGAGTACCTTGGTTGGCCATCACGCAGTAACTGTTGCTAGTAATGGTGCCATCGCTGACAATCAGAGTACAATTGTTATTCACAAACACGCCGTAATAAAAGCCAGCGATGGTGCCGTTGCTGATCTCCACGGTGCTGCCATCGGCATATATGCCGGCAACGTCGCCAGTGATGGTGCCACTGCTGATGATCACGGCGCCGTCAGAGATATCCACGCCGTTATATCTTGCGCTGATGGTACCGCCGCTGATGGTAACAATACTATTATCCGTAGCACATACGCCATAATAGCCGTTGATGCTGCCGCCGCTGATCTCCACGGTGCTGCCATCGGCAGACACGCCGCAATCGCCGCTAAAGTTGCCACCGCTAATGGTGCCGCCCGCAATGGTCACAGTCGCCCCATTAAGTACTTCAATGCCACATCTAGCACCGGTGATCTTACCGCCCCCTCTGGAATCAATCACGGTCAAGTTCGCACTATAGATTCCTGCATACAGCACGCCCCTGTGACCAACGTCACTGCTAATCTCGCAGCCGTTCAGGTCAATGGTGAACACGCCTGAGCCGATTGTCTGATAGCTGTTGCCCAAAGCGATATCCTTGAGGATGGTAACAACCGCATTGTCGTCATCGGTGAAATCCTTCACCGCCTGAATGGCATCATTCAGGGTGGTGTATACGCCGGTGACAGTTCCGTTCCTGCTGACAGAGGCCACTGCGTCAGGATTGCCTGCACCGCAGAAGGTACACAGGCCATTGGCGTTGGAATAAGTATGTGCCTGCGGATTGACAGAAGAATTGCTGTAAGTCACAGTCTTATTGTCGCAACGCTTCACCTGGTACACAGTGCCGCCGGTGAAGCCGGGCAGGCCGGAGCCAACAGTCTGCTTCCAGATACCGTCGGAGGAATTGCCGTTGAGCTTCCATGCAGCCTCGCCGGAGGTGAACTGGCTGGCGGTCAGGGTTGCACAATTCATTACATAGCTGCTGCCACCGTTCTGAGAACCCACAGGGTTCTTGTCAGCATAGCAGTTGGTCACGGTGCCGATCTTGCTGCCGCCGTCGTCCTTGGTATCGCCAACGATGGCAGCACAGCGGGCATGACCGGTAACCTCGCAGTTGTAGGCAAAGCAGCTGTCGATGGTGCCGCCGTAGTTGCAACCGGCAATGGCGCCGGCAATACGGCTACCGGTGAGAACCTTGGAATTGATGACATAGCAATTCTCAATTCTGCCGCCGGTGACCAACTGGCCCACAATGGCACCGGCACGGCAATCCGCAGTGCCCACATTGAAGGTATAGCTGTCAATACCCAGATTCTTCACGGTGCCGGACACCGTGCCGAACAAGCCGTAGGACTTGACATTGCCGCTGGCACCGCTGCTGCCGTCACCTGCCCCACCGGTGACGGTGAAGTTCTTGATTACATGGCCAGCACCGTCAAAGGTGCCGGTGTAACCACTATCGGTGACAGCCGCACCGCTCTCGTGGTAAGAAGCGGTGGAAGCAATGGGAGTCCACACATAGCCGCCCATGTCAATGTCAGCGGTCAGGACGGCGCTGGCACTCTTATTGCCGGCGTTCACGTGCTGCATGAACCAAATGAGCTGGTTTTTGTTGCTGATCTGATAAGCGCCGTTGACCGTGGGAGGCGCAGTCATAGTCATCTGGCAAGAATCACACTCACCGTCTTTGTTGATGTCATAATGATCCTGCCACACGGCGTACAGGGTAGTGTTGGTCTTGAATTGAATATATCCGCCTTGATTATCATACAGCTGGTTCGGTTGATACTCGGCGGATGTAGCATTCTTATTGGTAGACCAGCCCAGGAAATACTTACAACCGTTGGTATTGGTCGGAACGACAGAAGAAATTCTGGTATAAACAAATGTCGTAGAACCCGACTCTCCGCTCCCGGTAGGCTTTCCATTGACTGTGTAGCTTTCTGCTGCCGGTGCACCGGTGCCGCCATTGGCATCATAGGTCACCTTAAAATCCGTTGCATATACCGCATAAAAACATTTATAATTTGATGAATCAGTATTATCCCAGTAGGAAACAGATGTCGTTTGGGTGCTCGGATTGTTGCCATTGGAAGTACTCCAACCCTTAAATGCCAAAGAGTAGCCGTTCAGAGTAATATTAGCCGGTACCGAGGGTGTATAGGTATAGGTATCCAGATGGTTTTTTAGCTGTTTGGTTGAAATCTTAGATACCGTAATACCGTTTGCATCCAAATAGTAATGGCGCATATATGCCATACTTTCTGCAGAGGAATATGCTTCAATATAGCCGATATGCTCAAAAGTAATATAGTTCAAATAAATCGAAATGCCACCGGCATCTGCGTTCAGATTCTCAGCAGATCCGGAGGTGTTGACACCACCAACATAGATACCGTTGGAAGGGAAATCGCTGTAAAAACCCATCCACAGAATCGGATAATCATAATTGGTATCTCTGGTGATGTAGGTGTAGATGTATGCGCCGCCGGCACCTACATTCAAATCCACCGCTCCATCACCGGTTCCGTTGCCCTCATAGCTGCCGCCTACCAGGTAGAAGGTAGCGCCGCCATAGCTCAGGCTATTAGGGGGATTCTCGCCTTCCCGGAAAATGATACCGGTAATAGCCCGGGAGGGATCTGTGCTGGTTTTGTAGCCCATATAGACATATCTGCCACCAGCATCCTCGTTTAGATCCTTGTCCATCAAAGTAAAGCCATTGTTTGTAACCAAACTTTTTGCCTTGCTTTGATTCATGGCATAGGCAATGCCAATGTCCGTGATGTAGTTGGGCGTAACATTATTGGCCGCCTCAGCCTCAATCACGGGAGCAACCGCCGGCATCAGGCTCAGCACCATGCAAACGCACAGTACCAGACTCAGAAGCCGCATATGCAGGTTTCTTGTTTTCATAGAGTTTTCCTCCATTCTTACCTGGGATATACTACTATCCCAGTATAATTTCTCATTATATTTTATACCATATCCAATCCAAATTTTCAATGGTTAGTGTATCATTCGTTTACCCTTCTTCTCCGGGAGAAGCCATTGGTTTTGCCTATCGACTTGCCATATTTATGCAATGCAAAGAATACGCATCAGCAACAAACCAAAAAATCTCACCGCCGCTCCTTATAGACAGCAGTGAGATTTCATTCGTTATTTTGACATCTTAAATCCTATTGGTCAAATGCCTTGAAAAACCAACAAATCCGAACCCTTCACCAACTGGTAAAAAGTTCGGATTTGTTACTCTTGGTACGGCGAAAGGGACTCGTTTGCATTTTCTCCCGCACAGGCGGGAGAAAATGAAGGTAGCCACCAGTGTTTGCACTGGTGATAAATGGTCGGACGTTCAAGTGTTTTTGGTCTGTGTCCACATTCATACCGAATGCGTCCCCAGACCAAAGGACTCTTCCACGGACTAGAAAAGTGTCCACCGGACACTTTTCTGCCCAGCCTTCGGCTGGGCCGTCCTTTCGATTCCTTCTTTCTGTGTACCAATAACAAAAGGGAGGCATATGCCTCCCTTTTGTTATTGGTACACCGGAAGGAAAGCCCGATGTTATTGTCAAGCCGTTTTGGGTGTGGTCAATGGTGCCGTTGGGATCGGCATCCAGGATGGTCCATATTGTGATGGTGTCTTTAGCGACCTCCACCCGGTATACGATGGAGAACAGGACATCCAGGTCGCTGTCGCAGGTGTTTGTGATGGTTTGCAGAATTTCTCGAAGTCTTTGCTCGGGAATAGCGGAGGCATCCACCCTGGCTTTTAGAGCCCACAGTTCCCGCTCCACAGTGGCTTTTTGCGTTTCGAGGTCTCTTATCCTGTCCCTGATGGTTTGGCTTGCGAGCCCGTTTAGGACGGCCTCTGTGGCATTCTCCAGCTTGCGGTTAATGTCCCGGCTCTGTTCAATCAGTGATTGCAGGTGGACGACGGCGCCGCCTTGGATTTGCTCGGCCTGATCGCGCAGAATCCTTATCAACCCGTCAACCTCTCCCGGCTTCCCTAAGATTTCCCTGATGGCTTCAGCCACCTTTTGCTCCAGGTAGTCCGCTCTGATGGGAGCTGCGGTGCATTCGTGGGTTCGCTTTTTGCCGGTGCACCGATAATAGTGGTATGCATTCTGTGAGGTGCTGATGGTCATGGCCATTTTGCAGTCGGCGCAGAACACCTTGCTCCGCAGGGGGTATTCCCGGTTCTTTGCCGGTCTTCCGCCCTGGATCCGTTTATTCTTGGACATTTTCTCCTGCACGATACGAAAGGTTTCCTTGTCGATGATAGCAGGGAGGAAGTCTTCAATACGGATTGCATCCGCACCATCGTTGGCGTGGGTGTTTCGGGTTCCGTTTTCCCGGTATGGCTTTTGGCCATACACCAAAGTACCGATGTATTTTTCGTTGTGCAGCAGATCGTGGAGGCTGTTAGAGCCAAAGGGTTGACCCCTCTTTGTTTTCAGACCATCGGCATTCAAACCGTCGATAATCTCCCGATAGGAGCGGCCGTCGGCATACTCCCGGAAAATGCGCCGGACAATGGCGGCCTCCTCTTCGTTAATTACCAGTCGCCCGTCTTCAATTTTGTATCCCAGGGCAGGCTTGCCGCCAGTATGTTGACCGTTACGGGCCATGAAGCGCAGCTTTTCTATCACCTTCTGCCGGGTCTGCAGCGCCCAAATCTGATTGAATAGGGCCATGCTGCCCTCGGTGAGAAAGTTTGTGGGATCCCGCAAATCCTTGCCAATCATAGGCTGGGTGACGGATACAACACCAACTCCCATGGCGGTCAGCTCGTCCCGGAATGCGAACCAGGCGGTCATTTTGCGGAACATCCGGCTTTGGTCGTAGATTACCACAGTATCTGCCATCCCCTGCCGGAGCTGCTGCATCATCGCCTCGTACTGGGGGCGGGTATCCTTCATGCCGGACACCGCCATGTCGGCGAACACATTCAGAATCGGCAACCCATGGTCCCGGCACCAAGCGGAGCATTTTTCTACCTGGACTTCAATGCTGTCCGGGTTCTGATTGTCGGTGGAGTAACGGGCCAAAATAAATGCACCGTGTGTTCTCATGTTTTCCTTGCCTTTCCGGGGCGAATCTGCTATGATAAATGGGCAGAATCCCCCTATAGTGGTTTGTGGGTGGGCTTCTACATCGCCGCTTCCAACTGGTCCTCGGAGGCGGCATTTATTTTTATGGGCAACTTTTATGCATACTTAAGCAATAAAACAAAAGCAAAATGCTAGAAATCACTAAAATTTATAAAATAGAGCAAACAGTTTGTGCATTTTGCTAGTTTACTTTCACAAACAAAGCAACTATAATGGAAACACAACGAACAGGGTTAATCACCGGGGTTCTTGTTGTGCCGCAACTAGCCTTTTGTAACGTAATCTGCCCACGTAGATTAGGTTGCACAAAAAAGGTGTTAATGATAGGAGAGATATTAAATGGAAAGTACGTATGCTAGCGGTTTCCAAATTTTTAGCAACATCTACGATTTTAAAATCGTTTTTGCCGAGCTTGAACCTAAATTGGATGAGAAGGGAGATGTCGTCGGACAAGCGAGCGTTCTCAAAGAGAGAATTGTGATGTCTCCTATTTTGGCCAAGGATCTTGCTCGGAAGTTGAGCGCTGCGGTCGAAGATTACGAAAATAAATTTGGCAAAACACCCGTATTAAACAAGGAAGATAGTCAATAATAAGGGGCATGGGTAGGATGTCAGAAAACGAGAAGTGCCTATTTGAGATTAAAGATCCTAGAGGGTACAGCATTTCGCTTTCGAAGGATCAATACAGCAACCATATAACAAGCTCTGTGGACCATAACGCCCACGACGAGTTCACACCCGATGAAATTAAGGAGTGCGTTGTTCACCCGGATGTGATTTACCAGAGCGAGAGCGTTCCTGATAGAGATCTGTATTATGGAAAGTCCTCTGCTGCGTATCCTCAAATGTTTTTGCGAACAGTAGTTGCGGTTGATGATAAGCAGAAAACTGGCGAAGTAGTGACGGCTTATTTAACCAAGCATTTGTCAGGAGGAAAGGAACTTAGGTATGTCAATTATAAATCTGAATTATGACAGCAAGTTCGACATTCTCTATGCAAGACTATCAAATTATTCTTCTTCCTATGGAGCTGAGAAAGACGGGATTGTTACATTCTATAACATCAAGACGGATGTAGTAACAGGAATGGCAATCTATGATGCAAAGCGCAGAATTCAGCAGGGGGATATTGAGATATCCGCATTGCCAATTCCCATTGATTTGAACGCTTTGCCAATACAAATGTTGCTTCATAAGCCGGATAGTGGCTTCCAGTGTACGTTGCAACTTGCTTAATTTATTCTCTACCGTCCCGGTGTTCCAGCACCGGGGCGGCATTTTTATTTAGGAAACCTCTTATCTTACTTGCAAAACCTCGCCAGAGGTGGCTACAGTTTCGCTGGAATGCTCTTTTACCTGGGTCCAGTTTTGAATCCACTCGGCCTTTTCTTTGTCGGTGGAATTGATGCGAATGGTTACAAGGAGTTCCCAAGCAATCAACAAAACTGGCCATGCAACATTGACGACTACTTCGAAACAGAGTTCTTTTCCGTCAAGGTAGTTCAGGACGTAGAAGAAATAACAAATTAACCCCAAGATAAAACATTCATAGTAGCGTATGGAGGTAATCTTTCGAAAGAAGGTATTTTTGCTTTTATCGGGACTGCTAGCATATAATACATTGGCTGATTCCCATTCTAATCCATCCATCTCTTTTTCGATAAAGACGAAAATGTATGCTGCAACTTTCATCATAGCTGATCTGTAGTATGCTAAACGCATCGACATTGGAATGATAATGCAAAATGGGATTAAACATAAGACCGGAATCTTCTCGGATAATGCGAAAGTCAATATGGCAACAGTTGTTGTAATGGCAAAGGTAAGCAAACTGTTGTGCAAATCGATATGTTTCATTATTTCGCTTCGTAGACATTCGTATTCTTTTAGCTGGTTATTACGCATACTATCACAATCCTTGTTAACCGCTATCTAGCGCTGGAACACCGGGGCGGTTTTTTATTTGTCAAATTCAGAAACGAATCGGAATTTGAATGTGGGTATTTGCACTATGCTTCGCGCTCAACGATATGCAGCACAACGGAAAAGTTTAGTTCTTCCTGTTCCATTTCATACTTTTCGTTGCCGTTATTGTCACAGTCTTCGAAAATGTATTTGTAGGGGCCTCCGCCAATTGTGCAATCAATATTGCCTAGACGGCCTTCAGCAATGACCTTCAGAAGATGTTTGCAAGAACCTTTCTTGATATACCCGACTTGCTCGCCATCGACAATAACCTTGATGGCATTCGGATCATAAGGATTCTCCGGCTCTGGTACGAGATTAATCTTAACAGGGTAGAAATTGTACCTCCAAATCCGTTCCTCAATTAATAAATTGTCGATTAATTCTCTCTTGGATTTAGTATAATCATCATTTTCTAATGCGAGGTTGATGATATTCCCCCGATAGTGTTCAATACCAGTTACCCGATATGTCTTTGCGGGAAAACCTGCCTGCGCCCTATTGCTACTTTCGACATCTAAAACAGGAGATGCTGGTTCCGCAGAGACCGCCTTGAAGACTTGGGTTCCACAATTAACGCAGAAATGAGCGTTGCCCGTTAGTTTGGTGCCACAGCTTGTGCAATAAACCGATTGTAAAGTATCTTTTGG
Organism: Faecousia sp.; assembly: GCA_045119455.1. Taxonomy (GTDB): domain Bacteria; phylum Bacillota; class Clostridia; order Oscillospirales; family Oscillospiraceae; genus Faecousia. Next base: position 50,491 of record JBGVDR010000125.1, on the reverse strand, counting down.
CGCCCCAGTAGACGCAATTGGTTGATCGCAGTTCATCACTGATGTAGCCTTCTTGTCGTTCTGGTTTTTCTTTTTCGGGACGATAGTCCAAGTTGCAAGGGCAATAGGAACAAAGAGAATCGCGATGGAGAGCAGAGGGGGGAAAACACCATCTGGGGTAAGACAGGCCCCGATAATACCAATCACAAGCATTGAAGCAAGCCACACAAGTATAAACAACAGAATTTTCGTAATGACTGTTTTGAGTTTACTGGGTGTTTTCATTTGGCAAATCTCCTTAGTTAATCATCCGGCATTGAAATCGATGCCTCTGTGCTCTGTCCAATAGGTCAGGGCGTTTTTTATATCATCCTCCGGCAAGTCGAAGTATTCCGCCAGCTCCCAAAGTTCGGCGTAACCATCGGCAAAGGCCGCCCGGAAATCATCAGCCGTCAGAAAATGCTCCGCAGCCCAGCGATTGGCACGGTACTCAGACCGTTCTACCGTTTCAAAAGGGCTGTATACCTTATGCAGTGCGCCGGTGCCCACATGACCCAGCTCGTGGTAACAGATACCCTTTAGGAGCCGTGTGGATTGGATTTGTTCTAAATCCAAAAAGACTGCGTACCAATCGGCATCCCGAATCGTTGCGGCCTTGTGTGGGCAGCCAGGGTATGGAATCACATCAACGTTGTGCTCCCGGCAATGGTTGTAGAAATCTGATAACTCAAACACCTTCGTTACTCCTGTTTCTTTGCCCGCCTTTCCCGCATGACCCGAACCATGTCCCTGACGGTCTCCTTATCATCTTCTGTCAATTCCTTAAATTCTCCGTAAAAAGCAATGTCTACGTCGTCCAAAATGTCTGATTCGATTGACAAAGAATGCTGGCGCATTCCTTCTGCAATGTTCTCCGATATCTCTTGCATGTTGGCAGGGAAAGATATTCCGCCTACACCCTGGAATAGCTCCGTAAAATGGTATCCGCTTTCACTGAGAATGTAATCCGTGGATACACCCAGAAATGCAGATACTTTTGCAAGGTTTTGTGCAGATAATTTTTTTGTACGACCTGCCTTTAGGTCACTAAGAATCCCCCGGCTAATACCTAACTCAGAACAAAGTTTGCCGGGCTTAATGTTTCGCTCAGTGCACAATCTTTCGATGACCTCGTACATAGTAGCCATAAATAGCACCTCACATTTGTACGGAATGCCGAAATTACGGAATTCCGTTCTTTTGTTATTGACTTGTACGGAAGTCAGTGCTATTATGTGCCTAGACAGAACGGACATCCGTACAATGTTAGTTGGTTGGCACCTTTAATATAGTACAGTGTTCCGTACTTGTCAATAGTTAATGTACGGAAGGAGGTTCTTTTGGTGGATTGTTGCAAATACACATCGTTCGGTTTGTGCGTAAAGACGAAACTTTTGCAGCGAGGCAAAACTCAAACATGGCTTATACAGAGGGTTCGTGAGGATACGGGCTTGTTTGTGGATGACGGCTATCTGTATAAAATCCTCACTGGCCAGCGAAATGCTCCTAAAATCGTTAAGGCGATTCGGGAGATTCTGGACATTTCCGACGCAACCCAAGAGTAGCACACAATAAGTCCAACACATTGGACGAATTTAAGGAGGTATCAAATGCCCATTGTTATCAGCCGGGCTACCGGCGAAATCCTATCGGCCCCTGAGATCACACAGAGCCAGCAGGACAAGCTTTGGGGCACCATCGTCCGCAATTACGCAAAAAAACACCCTGAAATCTTTGCAGAGGAGGAACACCATGAACGAACTGAATGAACGCGCTGCCCTGAACCATCAGCTGCGGGAGGATGCCCGCTCGATGGCTGGGATGCGGCGCAGGGCGGTGCAGAGGATGGCTTATCGCTGTCGCAGCAAGGCCGCCCGGCAGAGGGCGCAGGCAATGGCGCTGGATGGAGCTCTGCTGGGGGCGGCGGCTACGGGATTAACAGTGCTGGTGACGCTGGCGCTGATTTAAGGAGGATTTATGGAGAAGTTTGACACGAAGTCCATCTTACAGATGGCAAAAGGTGCGTTCCAGGAACGGGTGGATTTGGAGTGGGCACCATGGCAACGGTGAAATTTGGAGTGCCGGACAAAGAACAATCCAATCTGTTGCGTGATATGGGCATAGACCCAGAACAGTATGCAGTGATATTAGTCAGCGAAAATGCATTACATCTCCAACATCATAAGACAAGACACGAAGCATCAATTTACATACATGAAGCTGGAGAAGGTATTCAACTCAATGAGGAGCATGCTACCTTGCTAAGATCGATAGGTGTTGAACCGCATGGATATAGTATTACGCTGGCCGGAAAGCGTTTATTGCGCTTTACGCACAATAGCACCGGCAACAAACTTTCAATTTATCCGAACAGGAGGGGTACTGATGATTATTAACGAGAAGGGGCTACTTAAAATAATGAAAGAGGCCCATAAGGGCTACGGTTACAGCGTAGCGGTCACAGATGATGCCATCGGTGTTGAGAGCATTATTATCATCACCAAAGAATGCGTTATCGTTGGCGATAAAAAGAAGATGCCCCGGAAGGTGCTGGCTTTAATCGTCGAGCACATGGGTGATCTGCCGTGTACCGGTGAAGCTTACCAGGTACGGAAAAACCAGCCGCAGACGGAAATCTTCGATGCGGCTACGCAGCACCTAAAAGAAATGCATTCTGATAATAAGCCCTTGAAGGTAATCAAGCGGACGGATCTTACGCTGGGCGGCTATCGGCTCTGGCAGAGGAAAGAAGATCTCCGCATATTTAAGATTGACCCGGCAGTGGAGGATGTTCTGAACCTTGATTGTGGCATTCACCGCATCGTTGGCGATGATGTGCTGATGATGGAGGATACGGAAAGCCGGGCCTATGTCTATTTTGAAAAGCCGGATAAAAACGGCAGTGCGTGGATTGAGCATCTATCGCAAATGCAATGGGTGACAATGTAAAAAGAGTGGCACCCCCACCGACCAAAGTTAGGGCGCCACTCAATTCAAAATCCAGCCGAAAACGGGGCTGTACCTACATTATAGCACACAGCTCCGTTTTTGACAACCATAAACGGAGGTTTATATGACTGTTTTTGAAAAAATAGAAGCTCAACAGAAAGGTAAAGAAAACACGGCTGTCTGGATGGTTGGAGAGCAGCTGAAAGATATCTGCCGTACTGACCCGTCCTGCGCTGCCATTGTGGCCGAAGATCTGGAAAACAAGGATATGTCCATTAGAGCGGCTGCGAAGAAAATTAAAGAATATGCAGATGTTCAGAAACACAAACAGAAGGGTAATTGTGTCTGTGTACCGCCTAATGTAGCTGAGCAAATTATTCGTGAGTTCTTCGGCCTGCCTTCTTTTGCCGCATCTGCTGCGGCCAATGAGGGTCAGGTCGTGGATTCGACACCTTCCAATAATATTACCGGCGGCCTGCTTGATTTGGATAGTTTCCTGTGAGGTGTGCTATGGATAAAGAATTTATCCGTAAATGTCTCCCTGAGGTACCGCCGGATGGGCTCTTGAGCTGGGCCCGCAAAGAGTGCGCCGATGAGCTTGGCGGAGAATATTGTGTATTTCATGCCGAACGGGTACCTGTTTATCCTGACCTTGCGGAAATCATGGAATACAACAGCCTGGAACCACGACGCACAATATGGGCGGCCAAATGTACCTGCACAGAATGCGGTGATGATTTCATCACCAGAAAGGAACCTGGAGAGGAAAACATTATTCTTATTCAAGGCGAAGATGGTCAATATTATACGACCGACCTTGGGGGGGATATAGAACCCTATCTGGGATATGAGATGCAGCGACCGGGCGATATATTTCAATGTCCGCTGTGCGGAGCAGAAGTTAAGCTTATTCACAGCAGAAAGCTTCGTGGCGGGAGAATCAAACAGATCATGGTCGTGAGCGTTCAAAACATTTTTGACTATACCGGGATATTCTACTGGATGGTCTGGAGAACTGTTGACGAAGATGGCCTATCTGAATATGGAGTTTCACCCAAAGACGCGTTTATTTTAACTGAAAATGGAGGCTTGGTGCGTTATGCCCATGAAATAAGAGCTGGATGGTATGGTTCAGCCAGAACACTTCCAAGATGGAAGCTGATGTCTGTCAATCATGATAGTATAGATGACCGCTATCGTGATTGGGGGAGCATCAATAATCAAAAGGTCGGAGCTGAAATATTCAATAAATTCCCTGACCTTGAGGGCACAACAGGCGAAAAGACTGGGCTAATTGAATACCTTAATGCCGGCGGTTATCGGCCAGTCCAATATCTAAAGAATTGGTATAGGTATCGAGCTCTCGAAAACCTCTGTAAATGCGGTCAAGGTAAATTGGTTGCTGAGATTATCAGCAGTGCTTATAGGTTCTCATATTCATTTGCGGGTGAAGCATGTAAATATTTAGATCTCTCCAAGCGGAAGCCACATGAAATGCTCCGTCTTACAAAGGGAGAATTTAAAAAGGTGAGGAATAAGCATCTGGAACTTTCCATGGAAATGCTGGAGCAGTGGCGCACATATCAGCTCAGAACCAATAGTGCATCTTTTTCTGAATACATGGAATATCTTGAGCTATTTAAAAGCAAGGGTCTAAAGGATGCTCTTGATATGCTTCATCAATGGCCGGATATCACAATGGAGAAGCTGGTCAGATACATGGAAAAACAGAAGCTGCGTCCCAGAGAGTGCAGATTGTTGTTTGATACACGGGAAATGGCGGCCCGGCTTTATGCGGATCGTGCCTTGACCCGTGAGGAACTTTGGCCCCAGCGCTTGCTTGAGGCACATGACCGCTTTTCACAAATGCTCACCGATAGGGAGAACTTGGACAAAGCCACCGAGCTGCAAGCTGGGTTTGATAGGGTGAAGAATATGTACGGTCATTTGGAATGGTCGGATGGTAATCTTTGCATCATGTTACCCGAAGGAAACGACGACTTAGTTGATGAAGGGAGAACATTACGACATTGCGTTGGTGGATATGGTAAAGGGCATGCTGCAGGTAGTAGCCTGATTTTCTTTGTCCGTCGGTACCGACGCCCAGAGCGGTCGTACTACACCTTAAATATCAGTATGAATGGGAAGCCAAAGGAAGTGCAGCTCCACGGTTATGGAAATGAGCGTCACGGCCCCAACAAAGAATATTGTCACAATATCCCTGCGAAAGTCAGAGCATTTTGTGATCGCTGGGAAAATGAAATTTTACTCCCATGGTATGCAGAGAAGCAGAGAAAACAGAAGGAGGAAATGTCTGCATGAATGAAATTATCACTACCACCGCCCGGACGGCATCAACTATTGCGGCGGAAATCCGTATTCTGGACCGGCAGGCGGCAAATACCTGCCTGCAGTATATTATCGAAATCGGTAGACGGCTGGTCGAGGCGAAATCTCTGGTTGAGGATGGCCGGTGGCTGAACTATATCAAGAATGAGCTGAACTACGAAAGAAGTACCGCTCAGAATTATATGCGCCTTTACGAGCGATACGGATCCGGCCAGTGTTCCATGTTTGGTTCTTTCGCGGAAAGCGAAACGTTTGGCAATCTGACTTACACCAAAGCACTGGCCCTGCTGCAGGTACCAGAGGAAGATTTGGAGGATTTTGCCGAAGAGCATGATATCGAGAGTATGTCTACTCGAGAATTGCAGCAGTCCATTAAAGAGCGCAAAGAGGCTATCGAGGCAAAAAATGAAGCTGTACAAGCTCTCAATGAGAGTATGCAGGAGGTCACAAAACTCAAGGACGAGAATGATGACCTCAATGAAGAATTAGAGCTGCTGGATAAAAAGATTGAAAATATGGAAAAAGCGGCTGCCGAAATGGGTGACAAGCTGACAGCCAAGGATAAGGAAATCGAGAAGCTCAAAGCTGACGTTGCCGCCGCCAATAAAAAGTCGGCTGACGCAAAGGCTGATCTCAAAAAGGCCAAAGAAAACCCGGATATCCCTTCCGCTATGATGGAGCAGCTCCGGGCCGATGCGGAAAAGACTGCCGCTGAAAAAGTAGCTGCTGATGTGCAGAAAAAGCTCGATGCTGCCAACCGGGAAAGAGATGCTATTCGAGAGGAATTGAACTGCACACAGCAGAAACTGGACGCAGCCCAGAAAGCAGCCCAGCTCCAGAATCCGGCAGCCGCCGTTTTTAAGGAGCTTTTTACGATGGTGCAAGAGGATTTCCAGAAGCTCCATAAATCCCTTTTGGATGTGCAACAGGCTGATCCGGCCCTCGGTGCTAAGCTTAAAACTGCTGTTGAGAGTCTTTTGTCCAAGCTGATTGATGATATTGAGGTCTGATATGGCTGGTGGTTTGCACTACGAGAGCCTTTCAGACCTTCCGCCCCGGATGCGCCAGCAGGTGGTGGGGAAAATCGCTACGGCCCTGCCGAAGATCAAACCCGTGGCGGGGGATACAATGAAGCAGTCCAAATATCACAATCAGAAAACTATTGTTAATGGAATCTCTTTTGATTCCAAAAAGGAAGCAAACCGATATTTGGCCCTGATGGACGCAGTTCGAGCAGGCATCATCACCGATCTGAGGCTCCAGCATGATTTCACCCTCCAAGAGGCTTATACATCCCCGGACGGGGAACGCATCCGGGCTATCCGGTACCAGGCGGATTTTTCGTATCGGGTAGTTTGTGCCAATTATGAGATAATCACCTGCGTTGGTTTTTCAGATCTGGAATATTGGAGAAATATCGTGCATCAGCATGGGCGTGGCGCTCAGGTGGTGGAGGACGTAAAGTCCAAAGCCACCAGAACAAAAGACTACCGCATGAAATACAAAATGATGGCTGATAAAGGCTATCATATCCGGGAGGTATAGCCGGTGAACTATGACGAGTTTTTACATACAAAGGTGCAGGTTGCGCCGGTGAGCGGATTTGAAGTTCGACCAGAGGACCTAAGTGCCTGCCTGAAACCTCATCAGCGTGATGCTGTCGTTTGGGCCTTGAAGGGGGGGCCGACGGGCGCTTTTTGAATCCTTTGGCCTGGGCAAGACTGTACAAGAGCTGGAATGGTGCCGACTGGTGGCAGAACACGAAAACGGTCAAGTGCTGATTATCCTTCCCTTGGGAGTTCGTCAAGAGTTCACCAGAGATGCGGTTCAGTTGCTCCACATTGATGCGCCTGTGTATGTGCGCTCCATGGCGGAGGCTAGAGCAACCGATGCTAAGATTCTCATGACCAATTATGAGCGTGTTCGAGATGGCGATATAGACCCAACCTATTTTGTTGGTGCTGCGCTGGATGAAGCATCAGTGCTGCGATCCTACGGCTCAAAGACCTTTCAAGAGTTTATGCGGTTGTTTCGGGGAGTTCCATATAAGCTTGTAGCAACTGCAACACCTTCCCCGAACCGGTACAAAGAGCTCATCCATTACGCAGGCTATTTAGAGGTCATGGATACCGGACAGGCCCTGACCCGTTTTTTTCAGCGCGACAGTACAAAGGCTAATAACCTAACGCTATATCCGCATAAGGAAGAAGAATTCTGGTTGTGGGTCAGTTCTTGGGCACTGTTTCTCAGCAGCCCTGCTGATTTGGGATATGATGCAACCGGCTATGACCTGCCGCCGCTAGATGTACGCACTCACCTGATTCGTACAAAACTCGGCGATGCTGTAGATAAAGATGGGCAGGTCAAGCTAATGCGTGACGCTGCGGTCAGCCTTCAAGATGCCGCAAAGGAAAAACGGGAATCCGTTGCCGCCCGGGTGGATATGGCCCGTCAGATTGTAGATAGTGACCCTGATGCCCATTTTATTCTGTGGCACGACCTGGAATATGAGCGAGAAACCATTTTGAAGGAAATCCTGGGAACGGTGGATATTTACGGTTCTATGGATTATGACGAGCGGGAGCGGCGTGTTATTGATTTCTCCGAAGGGCGTACCCGGCTGTTTGCTACGAAAAAGAGCCTTTCCGGCTCAGGCTGCAACTTCCAGCGGCATTGCCACCGGGCCATCTTTGTTGGTATCGATTATGAATTCAATGATTTTATTCAGGCCATCCATCGTATTTACCGTTTTCTCCAGACCGAACAGGTAATCATCGATGTAATTTTCACCGAAGCGGAAGAACAGATATGGCGTGTGCTGCTGGAGAAATGGGAAAATCATAACAAGCTCCAAGAGAATATGCGGCGCATCGTCATGCAATATGGTCTGCTGGGTGACCGGCAGGCGGAGCGAATGGCCAGAAGTATAGGAGTGAACAGAGTGGAGATCAAAGGCAAAAACTGGACCTATGTCAACAATGATTGCGTGGATGAGGTGAGTCGGATTGTTGATAATTCTGTTGGTTTGATTCATACATCTATCCCGTTTTCCAACCATTACGAATATACCCCAAGCTACAACGACTTCGGACACAATGAGGATACGGTGAAGTTTTTTGAACAGATGGATTACCTGACGCCGGAACTGCTACGCATTCTCAAACCCGGCAGAGTTGCGGCAATCCATGTCAAGGATCGTGTCTTGTTCGGCAGTGTCACCGGCTACGGAATGCCCAGTATGGAGCCCTTCCACGCCATGTGTATCAATCACTACATGAAGCATGGCTTTGTGTATTTCGGCATGATTACCGTTGTGACTGATGTAGTCCGGGAGAATAATCAGACTTACCGGCTGGGCTGGACGGAGCAATGTAAGGACGGCACCAAAATGGGCGTGGGATGCCCGGAATATATTCTGCTGTTCCGAAAGCTCCCCACCGATTGCTCCAAGGCTTATGCTGATGAGCGTGTAACGAAAGACAAGTCCGAATATCCGCTCGGTCAATGGCAGTTGGATGCTCACGCATTCTGGCGGTCTTCCGGCAATCGCAATTTGGACCCGAATGAACTGTCCAGATTGAAAATGAGCGATCGGATGCGCCGGTTCCGTGAATATAGTCGGGAGCATGTCTACGACTATGATGAGCATGTGGCCCTGTCTATGGCACTGGAAGAGTGGAACGCAATCAGCCGGGAATTTATGACCCTGCCGCCTGCGTCAACACACCCGGACATCTGGGATGATGTCAACCGCATGAAAACCCTTAACACCACCCAGAGCCAGCGCCGGAAGCAACTGCACGTCTGTCCGCTCCAGCTCGATATCGTGGAGCGAATCATCAACCGGTACTCCAACAAGGGCGATATCGTATTTGAACCTTTCGGTGGTTTGGGCACGGTACCGATGATGGCTGTTCGCATGGGCCGATATGGCTATGGTTGCGAGCTGAACAGCGGATATTTCGCTGATGGCGTTGCCTACCTCCGGGGCGAGGAAGTGGAAATGGAGCAGCCGAGCTTGTTTGATCTTATGGAACAAGAGGACGCTTGATATGGGTAATGCGTTTTTAGAAAAGCAACAGGCTAAGAACTTGGAATACTTCAAAATTGGCGTTGATGTGGGAATGCAGATGGCCTGTGACATGATCTCTCTGGCACTTCATGAGCCTGGGGTAATGGGCAAAGATACCTTTTCGGAAAAACGCCTCCGGCCTGTGATGGAAGCTGCACTACAGAAGCGGGCGCAGTTTGCACCCGCCTGGGGTGGCGGGGATGAAGCCGATTATTATCAGGAAAAGTTAGATAATGCGCTGGCAGATGCCTATGGCGAAATTGACCCCTTTAAGGCACGGTATCCATATTGCAAAGAGAATCAATACTGGCCCAAGGGCTACAAGGGAGGAAAGTAGAAATCTCACAATTAATTCTTTATTTTACTTAGGAGGTAAACATGAAAAACTACATTTGCATCAACAATCAGAAGGTGGAGCTGACCGAGGAACAGGTCAATCAAATCGTCGCTGCGCAGAACCCGGTCAACCCCACCATCCAGCTCTCCGAGATTGCTGTGGGCGAAACATTCAAAATCGGAGAGCAGGAGTTCATCGTGTTGGAGCACTCCGGCGACACCACGGCGGTTATTCGCAAGGAGCTGCTTCCTGATACGGCGTTCGGCGACACGAACAGATACACCGATTCCAATGTGGATGAGGCGTGTAACGCATTTGCAGACGAAATCGAGGCTATTGTCGGGGAGGAAAGTATTGTCCAGCATACTGTTGACCTGACTTCCAACGACGGTTTGAAGGATTACGGCACCGTCGAGCGCCGCGCATCCCTGCTCACAGCTGACCGCTACCGCCGGTATGTGGAGATTTTGGACAACTTCAAGCCCGATGATTGGTGGTGGCTGGCGACTCCGTTCAGCACCAAGAAGCATGACAGCGATAGCTTCGTCCTTTGCGTTGCGCCGTCCGGCTTCATCGGCAGCATCCACTACTACGACGTCCTCGGCGTTCGCCCGTTTTTGATCTTAAAATCTAATATCTTTGTATCTAAGTGAGAGGAGAAAAATTATGAGTACCATCGAAACCAAGAAAGCCCATCTTCCCAAGGATGGGAAAACCTTCACCATCGCCGGGATGGAGTTCATCAAGTTCCCCAGCGTGGACGTCCAGACCCCTGTGGTAATGAAGGACATTGCCTTCCACTCCCGGTTTGGCGACAACAACGACCTGCGGAGCAGTGATGTACAGCGTCGGATGGAGGAAGAAATCCTGCCCAAGATTATTGCCGTAGTCGGCAAGGAAAACCTTTGCACCATCCATACCGACATGACCACGCTGGACGGCCTGAAACCCTACGGCACCATGGAATCCCTCATCAGCCTGCCCACCCTAGACTTCTACCGTGCAAACGCTGAAATTTTCGGCAAATATAAGCCCTCCACCTGGTGGTGGCTTGCTACCCCTGAATCTGCACAGCCCAACAGTAATCCCGACTGGATCCTTTGCGTTGCGCCGTCCGGCTTCATCGGCATCGACCTCTGCAACAACGTCCTCGGCGTTCGCCCGTTTTGTATTTTTAATTCTTCTATCTTTGAATCTTCCGAGGAGTAATCATGGCCGATAATGACCTGAAGGTAATCGTCAAGGCGAAAGAGCTTGCCATCCATTCCTTTAGATTGACTTCCAATTGCAATCGATACCCCAAAAAGTATCGCCACTCCCTCGTTGACCGCATCCAGATTAAAAGCCTGGATGTGTACGAAACGCTGCTGGAATCCAACCGCATCAATAATGTCACCCATAAACATCAGCGGTGCGAATCCATCACCAGAGCAATAACCCTCTGCGACGAGCTGCTATTTTACATTGAACTGTCCATGAACCTGGAGCTGCTGAGCGATAAGTCGGCGGCCTACTGGTCAAAGATGGTGCAGGATGTAAAATATATGTCTATCGCATGGAGAACGAAGGAGCGGCAATAAGATACCCAGGCTGTGCGTTGTATTTTTCCTTTGCGTTGCGCCGTCCGGCTACATCAACAACAACCACTACAACAACGACAACGGCGTTCGCCCGTACTGGTATAACGCTAGATAGAGTAGGCATCAGCCGAAATCCATGCACAGTATCAAAAGAACGCACAACCTTTCCGAAAGGATAAACAAAAAAGGACTGTGTTGTATGACCGACTTCGAGAAAGTAATTGACTTTAGCAATATGTATAAAGCGTTTCGCAGGGCCAAGTGCGGAAAGGGATATAAGAAAAGCTCCGCGCGTTTTAATCTTGCTGCCCTGGATGGGGTGCATTCCCTCATCTCCCAGCTTCGTGACAAGACCTACCGAGTATCGGCCTACACCGAGTTCAAGGTCTACGAGCCTAAGGAACGTGTGATTCAGACAAGTTCTTTCAAGGACAAGGTCGTACAACACAGTCTATGTGACAACGTGATTATGCCACGGCTGGAACGGGTGTTCATTCCCGACAACTGCGCCGGACAGAAAGGGAAAGGCACCTTGTATGGCCTGGACCGGCTGAGCCAGCAGATGCAGCAGTTCCATGGTAAATACGGCTTCGACGGCTATATACTCAAGTGCGATATAACGAAATTCTTCTATAATATCTCCCACGAGCAGCTGAAGGACATTGTGAGCTATCACTTTCGGAATCCGGATATTTGCTGGCTCTGTAGCCTCTTCATCGACAGCACGGAGGGCAAGGGGCTGCCGTTGGGCAATCAGATCAACCAGGGTTTTGCGCTCCTTTACCTGGACGGCATGGACAAGTTGATTAAATGGGAGCTGGGTATTGAGTATTATGGTCGGTACATGGATGATTTCTACCTAATCCACCCCTGCAAGGAGTATCTGAAATGGTGCCTTGAGGTCATAACGGCGTATCTTGAAACATTGGAGCTGACCCTAAATGGAAAGACACAGATCTTCCCGTTTAAGAATGGCGTCAACTACTTGGGTTTCCATACCTACATCACCGCCGATGGCAAGGCGATTCGGAAACTCAAGAACCAGAACAAACGCAACGCCCAAAGGAAATTCCTGCGGATGGCGAAACTGGCGGCTGCCGGTGAGTTGCCGCCGGAGAAGTTCTATGCATCGTATGGAGCGTGGAAGAACCACATATCCCATGGCAACTGCTACAAGTTGGGCAGGGCTATGGATGAGAAAATAAATCAAATAATAGGAGGAAAATAGTATGTCATTTTATTGTGAGTATCATGGATGTGCGCTGGAGGATGTTTCGGAGCATCAGTCTGATGTGTGTCTGAGGGAAGGCCGAACCTGCGAGGACTGTATGGTTCAGGCCGATGAGGAAAGCGGTTGATGGTGAAGGAACGAAGAAAGATTATTCGGGCTGGGAGGCTATGGTACGCAATGCAGTACACCACCATCCGGGGACCTGAATGCGCTGATGTAGCCAGAAACGGGCAATATTATGCTGCAAAGAAAAAGTGAATCGCAGTTTGCGTCGTGGCACCGGGTTGGCCGGCGCCATGCCGGAGCCTGTGACTTAATTGGAGGTACATCTATATGAGAACAATGAAAAGGCGCAGTTTCTTTGGAAGTATCTGTGAACAGATTGTTTACAATATGCCCGAAAATGTTAAAAATTTGAAAGACTATATGCCCAAGCCTCCGAGGTTTAAGACCGAGGAAGATCGGGAGAAGTTCCTATTGGCAATATCCAGACGGAAGCACGCCCGGAACTTCAATGCTAATTTCTCTCCTAGCTCATTATATAGCACACTCACCTTTGATGATGAGCATGAGCTACATAATTATGAGGATGCAAAGCGGGTGCGTGATAATTTTATCCGCACACTCAAAAGGAAATGTCCCGATGCCGTCATTTTCTTTTATCTAGGTCGGGGTAAGAGTACGCATCGTATTCATTGTCATATGGTATCTGAAGGAGTGCCGAAAGAGCTCATTGAAGAGAAATGGAAGTGCGGCTCGGTCAAGCGCATCAGCAATCTACGCGCACACTGCTGGTATGATGGTGTCGATCATGGTCAGGATTATACAGGCCTTGCGAATTATCTTTTTAACCACTGGACAACGGAACAGGGCGGTCACCGCTGGAAGCAGACGAAGAATGCAAAGACAGCTGATGTTGAGGAACCTACTGAGGTCAATGTGCGTGGCGGGTATTCCGAGAAGCGTCCGCCCCGTCCGCCGAAGGGATACAAGCTGGTAGAAACAAAGTCTACGAAATACGGTTATCTATATTTTAAATATGTTGTTGTGCCGCCGACAGACAAGCGGCGCAGCAGTCCAAAATTGCCTGACCGGTTGGTCAGTTAAGTTAAGCCTTGTAGATATGTAAAGGTTTGGAACCAATTCCAAAATAGAAAACGATCAACCTTCGAAGTACAAAGAGATGGTGCAGAGCGGCAAATATGAGGAGCGAAAAAAAGTGTTGCAAAAAGTTCGATGTGATGATAATATAAAATCAACTAGGGGATGGTGCCGAGGGAAAGATAACCGGATTATCTCTAGCCGTCCTGGACTGTATTGTCCGGACTGTGGTCTTTTGCTCTGTAAGCTCTTGCCGGAAACCGAAGCGAGAGGTCTTGTGGTTTTCTGCCGCAAGTGCAAGCGAGAGACAATCGTGAATATACACTCAACGTCAGTGCCTTGATGGCCAGTACCATGTTTCGCTATGTGCGATTCGTGGTGCTGGCCATTTTTGTTTTAAGTTAACGTCTTAAGCGTAGGAGGCGTCTATGGCAAAAGAATGGGCCAAATCATTCTACCGCAGTGATGCATGGCAGAGCTGCCGGACGGGGTACATCCAGGAACGCATTCGGATTGACGCTGGGATGTGTGAGGTGTGCAGGGAGAAACTTGGATACATCGTCCATCACAAGATTGTACTTACTCCGCAGAATATCAAAAACCCAGAGATTGCTCTTAACTGGAACAATCTCTCTTACGAGTGCAAGGATTGCCATGATAAGCACGATGGACATGGCGTAAAACGCTCGATTCCGCCGGTTTGTGCCTTTGATTCAGACGGAAATCCGGTTGGAATATACCCGGAATTTGAACAAAACAGAACCTAGCACCCCCCTGGTTGATGACCGCCCCTACTTCGTAGGGGACCGGTGGGGGGAGCTAGAAAAAATACGCAGGTCACGTATATGACCCCCCTCCCAATGGGGGAAAGGAGGCGGCAGTATGGCCAAAAAAACAAAATCCAGCAGGGTTAAGACTGAGCTGAAAAGACTTAGCCAGCATTACGACAGCTTATCAGATGCTAGGCGCTCGGTAGCTGACGGCTTGATTGCCAGAGCTGCCTTTATGCGAATTGAGATGGAGGATCTTGAAAAAGATCTTGATGAGAATGGCTGGACGGAATTGTTTTCCCAGGGCAAACAGGAACCCTATGACCGGGCGCGTCCGCAGGGGCAACTTTACAATGCGCTGAATGCGAATTATCAGAAGGTCATCAAGCAGCTGGATGCCATGCTTCCAAAAGAGGAGCCGAAGACCAGTGAAACAGATGATGGTTTTGACGATTTTGTGAGTGGGCGTGATGCAGTTTGAGAAAGCTACGCAGATACCCCATTGTTTATAACCCTATCCGGGAATACTGGCAGGCGATTAAAGATGGCCGGGAAGTTGTCAGCAAAAAGATTTTTAAGACCTATCGCCACATCATTGAACAGTTGGATTCCCCAGGTGAATATCATTACAATCCAGCCCGGGCGAATCACGTAATCGAATTCTTTGAAAATTACTGCCACCACTCCAAGGGAAAAATGGGTGGCAAGCTGGTGGAATTGGAGCTTTGGGAAAAGGCTTTGCTTGCCACAGTGTTTGGCTTTGTCGATGATGAGGGCAACCGGCAGTATCGAAAATGCGTCCTTATCGTTGGCAAGAAAAACGGCAAATCTCTTCTTGCCTCCGGTGTTGGTCTGTATATGCAGCTTGCCGACGGAGAGCCCGGCCCTGAGGTTTATGCGGTTGCCACAAAGCGCGATCAGGCGAAGATTATCTGGCAGGAAGCTAAGCGCATGGTACGGAAGTCACCGGCGCTGCTAAAGCGTGTCCGTCCGCTGGTGGCGGAGATTGATAGCGATTTCAATGACGGCGTATTTAAGCCGCTGGCATCTGACAGCGATACTCTGGACGGACTGAATGTTCATTGTGCGCTGATGGACGAGATTCACCAGTGGAGGAATGGTCGGGCGCTGTACGACATTATCGCAGACGGTGTGACGGCCCGTGAGCAGCCTTTGATTTTCATGACCTCTACCGCCGGGGTTATCCGTGAGGATATCTACGACACCGAGTACGAGGATGCTGAGAAATTGATAAATGGCTATGACGATCCGGACGGCTACCATGATGAGCATACGATTTGTTTCATCTACGAGCTGGACAGCCGTGCAGAGTGGACAGACCCCAAGTGCTGGAAAAAAGCCAACCCCGGTCTTGGCACCATCAAGAACTACAAGACGTTGGCAGACAAGGTCCAGAAAGCCATGCAGAATCCTGCGATGGTCAAAAACCTCGTTTGCAAGGAGTTCAACATTCGGGAGACCAGCTCCGAAGCGTGGCTTAGCTTTGAGGTGCTGGACAACCGGGATACATTCTCCCTCAATCCAGAGGAAAAGCGTTTTGTTTGGCGGCATCAGGTGGGCGAAGGCTGGATAGAAACCGAGCTGCCATATCCCAGATACGGAATAGGCGGCGCCGACCTGTCCAGCACTACCGACCTTACGGCAGCAAAGGTGCTGTTTATGGTGCCGGGATGCTCTCAGGTATTTGCGCTGTCCATGTACTGGCTTGCCAACGACCTTCTCGAGCGCCGCGTTAAGGAAGACCATATTCCATACGACAAGTGGAACGAACGGGGCATGCTCCGGCTTTGCCCCGGCAACAAGGTCCACCACAAATATGTCAAGGACTGGTTTGTGGAGGTCCAGGAGCAACTGGACATCTTTGTGACCTACATCGGCTATGACGCATGGAGTGCTACATACTGGGTGGAGGATATGAAATCTTATTTCGGCGATTCCACAATGATTCCCGTTCATCAGGGAAAGAAAACCCTCTCTGACCCCATGAAACGTCTGGGGAATGACCTTGAGAGCAAGATAATCGTCTATAACAACAATCCCATCGACAAGTGGTGCCTTGCGAACACCGCTTACGAGGAAGATAAAAACGGCAACATTCAGCCACACAAAACCAGTAAGCCGACCAGAAGGATTGACGGCACGGCCGCACTTCTGGATGCATTTACAGTCCTGCAGGACAAGCAGGAAGAGTATCAATCTATGATTGCCTAAGGGAGGGATCAATACGGGTATTTTATCAACTCTGTGGGCCAGAGTGACAAACCGATCGCCCACTACGCAGGGCACGGCGTACAAGATGGTTGCCATTGACGGTGATTCTTTCGTTTGGAATGGTGACCTGTATAAGTCGGATATCGTCATGAGCGCCATTCGCCCCTATGTGAATGCCGTTGGCAAGACCGTGGGCAAGCATATCCAGGAAATCCACAAGGAAAATGGTGAACGGGAGATCCGGGTAAACCCGGAGCCGTATATCCGATTCCTTCTGGAGGAGCCGAATCCGCTGATGACCGGACAGAAGTTTCAGGAGTGGATGTCCACATGCCTGAAAATCAACAACCACGCATTCGCTTTAATCGTCAGAGATGAAAACGGGCTACCAATTGCGTTGTACCCTATCAATGCGGCCCTTGCCGTTGCTGAATATGATGACGGCGGCAATTTGTATATCCGTTTCTACACGCAAAAAGGGAAGTCCTTTGTATTTGCCTATCCGGATTTGATACACCTACGGGGAGATATGCAGCCCGGCGGTGATTTCTGGGGCGGTTCCAAAGTGGAGCAGCTGCTACCACTGATGGAGAAAATAGGTACCATCGACAGGGGCATCATCAGCGCCATCAAGAATGGTGCCATCATCCGGTGGCTGTTGAAGTTCTCTAACGCCATGCGTCCGGAGGATTTGCAAAAGCACGCAAAAGAATTTGCCGACCAGTTCTTGCAGGCCGGTACAGGCATCGGCGTGGCGGCGGTGGACAGTAAAAGCGAAGCCACCCAGATAAAGCCTACGGATTTTGTGCCCAACGCTGCACACACTGACCGGACGGTAGAGCGAATCTATTCCACTCTGAATACTAACAAGAAAATCGTCACTTCCAATTACACGGAGGATGAGTGGAATGCGTACTACGAATCTCAGGTGGAACCTGATGTGATTCAGTGGGGTCAAGAATACAGCCGGAAGCTGTTTTCCCGCAAAAAGCGGAGCTACGGCAATTACATCATGTTCGAAGCGTCCAATCTGGCAACGGCCAGTATGGCAACAAAACTTTCCCTGAGGGAGATGGTCGACCGAGGCGCCATGACTCCCAATGAGTGGCG
Organism: Faecousia sp.; assembly: GCA_045119455.1. GTDB lineage: Bacteria > Bacillota > Clostridia > Oscillospirales > Oscillospiraceae > Faecousia. The sequence continues at coordinate 32,742 of JBGVDR010000125.1, read as the reverse complement.
GAAGGTGTTTAATCTAGCTCCGGTGCCCGGCGGTGATAAACCCATCCGGCGGCTGGATACGGCAGTTGTGCAGGAAAGCGAGGTGAACGAAAATGGCGAAGCAAATTGATATTCGAGGGGTAATCGTTCCGGATGACGACCTGTGGGTCTACAAATGGTTCGATATCGGTGCAACGGCTCCTAAGTCAGTTCGAGATGTGTTGCAATCCGCAAACGGTGATGATGTGGAAGTGCTGATTAACTCCAACGGTGGCGACGTATTCGCTGGTAGTGAGATTTTTACTATTCTGCGTGGCTATGCCGGTAAAGTGATTATTAAGATTCAGAGCTTTGCAGCATCCGCTGCGGCGGTCGTTGCAATGGCCGGTGAATCCGAGATGTCGCCTGTGGCGCAACTGATGATCCACAACGTCAGTGCCGGCGCCAGTGGTGACCATCGTGCCATGGAGCATACAGCGGAGGTGTTGAAAAGCGCCAACAAAGCAATTGCGGCGGCTTTCGTCGCTAAAACCGGCAGAAGTGAAGCTGAGATCCTCGACCTTATGGCAAAGGAGACTTGGTTCACAGCGGAACGGGCAGTGCAGGAGGGCTTTGTTGACCGGGTGATGTTCGACGATTCCCAAACAGTTGGGAGCGCATCCGTACAGTTGGCGGCGAGTCACGGCTCCGGCCTGCTGCCAAAGAATGTTCTCGATTATGCGAGAAAGAATTTTTCGAAAAACACTGCGGAGGCGAAAGCCAAAGCGGAATATGAATTTTTATTTTTGGAGGGAAAAACCAAATGATGACCAGAGAAGAATATCTGAACAAGCGTCAGCAGATGATGAACCAGATGAAGGATTTCCTCAATGCTGGCAACATGGAGCAGTTCAACGCCATGAAAAAGCAGGTGGAGGAGTTGGACAGTAAGTACGAAGAGCAGGCTACCGCACAGGCCAATCTGGCCGCCCTGCAGGGTAATGCCATTGTGCCTCCTGCACTGCAGAACCTGAACGCCGACCTGCCTTCCGATACCGGTATGGGCAATGCTGCTTCTATTGACATTTTCGACAGTGATGAGTACAAGACGGCGTTCATGAACTTCGCCTGTCGGAATGTGCCCATTCCTGCCAAGTTCCGCAATGAAGCGGCGGCTACGACCGCAGCAGATGCCGGTGCGGTTATTCCTACTACCATGGTCAAGGAAATCATCCGCAATCTGAGAGAATCCGGTATCATCTTCCAGCAGCTGCGCCACATGAATATTCAAGGTGGCGTGGAGATTCCCGTGCTCGACCTGAAGCCGGTGGCCAACTGGGTTGGCGAGGGGTCTTCTGAGGATCAGAAGATTTCCGCTAAGGATAAAATCTCCTTCTCCTACTTCGGCCTGGAGTGCAAGATTGCCCAGTCCATTCTGGTCAGTGTCGTGACCATCGACGCATTCCAGAGCCTTTTTGTGGAGCTGGCGACTGAGGCAATTATCGTGGCGCTGGAAAAGGGTGTGTTCAATGGTACCGGCAACGGTCAGATGCTGGGCGTCTGCAAGGATCCCAGAGTGACCAATGCGGTGACGCTGACTGCTGCTGAGTTCGGCAAGTGGGACGGTTGGAAGCAGAAGATCTTTGCCAAGATCAAGAAGAGGTACAGCCGAGGCAAGTTCTACATGGCCCAGGGTACCTTCGAGGGCTACATTGACGGCATGGTGGATCAGAACGGCCAGCCTGTCGGCCGCATCAATTATGGCCTGGCTGATGAGCCTACCTATCGTTTCGGTGGTAAGACCGTGGAGACGGTGGAGGACGATATCATCCTTCCCTACGATACCGCTGTTGAGGGCGATGTGATTGCTGTGTACATGAACATGAAGGATTATGTCCTCAACAGCAATATGACTATGACAGTTGTCCACTGGGTTGACCACGACACCAACAAGAAAAAGACCAAGGTCATGCTTATCTGCGACGGCAAGATTGCCGATGCCGACGGTGTCATTCTGATTAAGAAGGGCGCTTAATAGCTGGAAAGGCGGTGCATCATGATTCTGCAAAATGTCGAAGACATGGCCGCCGCCCTTCTTTCGGAGGCTAAGGTCTGGGTCAGGAAGTCTTCCGAATCACTAGATGGCGAAATCACGCAGACCATTGAAGCCGCCTTTCTGGATTTGAGCCTTGCCGGTGTCAGGAATATTGATACCGGTGACGCTCTTATCCGGCAGGCTGTGAAGCTTTACCTGAAAGCACAGTTCGGCTTCAATGAGGAATCCGCCAAATATGAGACAGCCTATGAGCACGTCAAGGCGGCGATGTCGCTGTGCAGTGATTATACCGCCGTGAAGGATACGGGAGGTGCTGAGGGTGGATAAGAGCAATCAAATCATACTGGAGGCCCCGAAGTACAAAACGGATGCGCTGAATCAGTTTATCCCTGACGGCGTTACCCAGAAGACTATCTTTTGCGCTGTCAAAAGTGTGACCCGTACCGAGTGGACCGCAGCGGCGCAGCTGGGCATGAAAGCCGCCTACTGCGTCACTGTCTGGGCTGACGAATACGACGGCGAGACCGTTGCGATTCTGGACGGCATGCGATACGGTGTTTACCGTACCTATCAGCCCAATCCGGAGGAAATCGAGCTGTATTTACAGCAGAAGGTAGGTACCTAATGGCTGTGAAAATTAATGGGCTCACGGATGCAGTTACTGAGGCGCTACAAGAATATCGGCAAGAGGTTGTTGAAGATTTGAAGGCCAGCGTAAAATCGGTAGCCAAAACCTGCCTGAAGGAGATACGGGCAAACAGCCCGAAGGATACTGGAGCGTATCAGCAAGGCTGGCAAGTCAGAAAGGCCTATGAGAGTGATAGTGATATTCGAATGGAAATCCACAATCAGAATCACTATCAGCTGACACACCTATTGGAGGACGGCCATGCCAATGTGGACGGTGGCCGAACACCAGGACAACCGCATATTGGCCCGGCCGCTGAACATGCGGCGGAGATGCTGGAGAACGATGCGAAAGTGAGGTTAGGTTAAAAATGACTTTGGGCGAATTGAGCAATCGTTTGGCAGCAACAAAAATCCCCGTAACTTATCGAGCATGGCCGGAAAGAAAAGCACCACCACTACCCTTTATCTGCTACCTCTGTACCGGAAACTCGAATCTATATGCTGATGCGTCTGTCTATGTGCAGACGCAGAATGTAGACGTGGAGTTGTATACTCGGACAAAAGAACCGGAGAATGAGGCAAGGGTAGAAGAAGCACTTGCCGGTTTCCACTGGCGCAAAACAGAGATTTACATCGATTACGAGCGATGCTACAAAATTACTTACGAGATTGAGGTGTAAAAATGTCCAATGACAAAAACAAGGTCCATTATGACCTTACCAATGTCTATTTCGCCCCTGTCATTGTTGAGGGCGATACTGTAACCTTCGGCACACCTGAACGAGAATATGGTGCCATCTCCATGGATCTTTCTCCCAAGGGTGATACCGTCAAGTTGAGAGCCGACGCTATCGACTACTATTCTGCTGTATCCAATAACGGATATGAGGGTAGCCTTGATTTGGCACAGGTATCTGATGACTTCCGTCAGAAATATCTGGGTTACCGGTTGACTGCCACCGATAAGGTGCTGGTCGAGGACTCCATGGAGGAGCACAAGCCCTTTGCCATGCTCTATGAGTTTTTAGGCGATAAGCACCATCGAAGACATGTGCTGTATAATGGTATCGCCACTCGGCCTAATGAAAAAGCCGAGAATAAGGAGAACCAAAAGGAAGCTGACACCGAGTCTCTGCCGGTAAACTTTTCTCCGCTGCCTGACGGCCGAGTGAAGGCTAGCACAACGGCGGATACGCCCGATGCAGTCTACAGCAAATGGTTTGAATCCGTATGGGAAAATGATACTGCGGAGGAATAAACGATGGAGCGTACTGTTATCGTCAGCGGTAAAGAGGTTAAAATGAGGGCTTCGGCCCTCATCCCTCGGCTCTATCGCTTTAGGTTCAAGCGGGATATGGTGGCTGATATGCACCAGCTCCAGCGGGCATTTAATAAGGCCAACAATCTGCCGAAGGATGCAACCGAGGAAGAGCGGCAGGCAGCACAGCTGTCGGTGGCCGACCTTACTATTTTCGAAAATGTGGCATATATCATGGTAAAACACGCCGGCGAGGATGTCCCGGATACGCCGGAGGCGTGGCTGGATTCCTTTGACGGCGTGTTTTCTGTTTATGAGGTTTTGCCTACAATCCTGGATCTTTGGGGCGCCAATGGACAAACCACCAGCATTCCTAAAAAAAAATAAAACCTACGACCCGCGAGCCGAATGGTGCGATATTCATGCTCCGTTGTGCTGAGTTAGGGCTTTCGGATGAAGCTCTGTCCGGCATGACCATGGGAATGGTCTATGATCTTTTAACGGAAAAGGCCAATGACCATGAAAAATATCCCTATAAGGCTACGCAGGAAGATTTTGATAATTTCTAAGAGGGGAGGTTCAATATGGCGAGTCGTGTAAAGGGCATCGTTGTTGAAATCGGCGGCGACACTACAGGCCTTGATAAGGCATTGCAGGGCACCAACAAAGTGATTAACAGCACCCAAAGCGAGCTAAAGGATGTAGACCGGCTACTGAAACTGGATCCCTACAATACCAACCTTCTGGAACAGAAGCAGCGGCTCCTTGCGAAGGCCGTGGAGGAGACTGGCGGTAAATTGGCCACATTGGAGGATGCTAGTAAGCAGGTGGCTGCTACTGCAAAGAATTACGACGCATGGAGAGCGGTTTACGACCCTATCCAGAAGGAGATTGCTGATACATCCCAAAAACTGACTGATTTGAAGAGCAAGCAGAAGGATTTTGAGGAAGTAGGCGATACCAATACTGATGCCTACAAGGAAATCGCCGAAGAAGTCAAAGCCACCGCAAAGGCCCTTCAGAATCTAAAGAAGCAGGCCAAGGCCGTTTCAGACGAGTTTGGAAACCCTATTAGTCCAGAGCAATTTGATAGACTTCAGCGAGAAATAGAGGCCACCAAACAGGATTTGGGGAAACTGGAAAAGGAAGCAGGAGATGTGTCCTCAAAACTTAAAAAAATAGACGAAAAGCCTATTGATGATGTGGCTGATGCTGCCAAGGAAGCCGAAGAAGCGCTAGATGATGCAGGGAAAGAAGCTTCCACGTTTGGAGAAGTTTTGAAGGCTGAACTTGCCGCTGATGGCATTAAAGAAATTGCTGAATCCCTAAAGGATGTTGCCGAAGATTCAAAAGAATACCGTAAGATTATGGCATCTCTGGAAGTCTCCAGCGAAAAGGCTGGATATTCTGCGGAGCAGACCAGAGAAGCATATAAAAAGCTTTATGGCGTTCTTGGAGATGAGCAAGCGGCAGCGACGACGCTGGCTAACTTGCAGGCTATCGGCCTTTCCCAAGGCGAACTGATGGGCCTCATAGACACTACGGTCGGTGCCTGGGCACAGTATGGAGATTCTATTCCTATTGACGGACTTGCCGAGGCCGTCAATGAAACCATAAAGACAGGACAGGTCACCGGCAATCTGGCCGATGTACTAAATTGGGGTGCGGAGGCCGGAGAGACTTATGGTGTAGCCATGAAAGCGGCAACCAAGGAAAATGAAGAGTGGAATAAAGCTGTTGCGGATGCCCAGACCGCTGAGGATTATTTTAATCTCGCTTTGCAAGGCTGCTCCAGTGAAGCAGAGCGAGCGAACAAGGTTCTTCAAATGCTGGCTAATCAGGGACTTGCCCAATCTGGACAAGCCTGGCAAGAAAACAACCAGAGCCTCATTGAGAACAATCAGGCCCAGGCAGAACTACAAGAACAGACCGCTCTGCTTGGAGAGACGGTTGAGCCGGTTTTTACCAAAATTACAACTTTAGTTGCGGAAGCCTTAGCGTGGTTTAATTCTTTGGATAGTGGCTCACAAAACTTTATTTTGACAACTTTGGCTGTTATTAGTGCCATAACAATGCTAACTCCAATCGTAACGGGGCTCGGCACCGCAATTTCGGGGTTAGGAACGGTAATGAACTTCCTTGCCGCAAATCCAATTGTGCTGATTATTGCTGCCATTGTAGCAATAGTTGCCGCATTTGCCGCTCTCTGGAATAAATGCGAAGCGTTCAGAAATTTTTGGATGAACCTGTGGACATCGATAAAGAATGGCGCGGCAGCTGGTATTAACGGTCTCTTGACAGGAATTGAATGGCTTGTTAATGGAATCATTGGAGGAATTAACTTCCTCATAAGAGCATTGAATAAAATCTCTTTTGATGTTCCTAGTTGGGTACCAGGTATTGGTGGAAAGAAGTTCGGATTCGATATTTCGGAAATTGACAAAATATCGCTCCCAAAACTTGCAATTGGAGGCGAAGTTCTGCAAGGCAGCGCCATCGTCGGCGAAGCCGGCCCGGAGCTCCTAACTGTTGCAAATGGCAGGACAATCGTACAGCCGTTGGGGAGCAGCGGTGTCACAAACCACAATTCGACACATTTGGGCAGTGTCCAGATTGTTGTATACGGCGCCCCGGGACAGGATGTTGAAACATTGGCGGATATTATCATGGACCGGATGCAAACTGCGTGCGAAATCAAGGGAGCGGCATTATAATGGGTAAATTTTGGTTTAATAATCGGTGCTGTACTGATTTTGGTCTTGTTACTAGTGGCTCGGGAACCTTTAATGCCCCGGAAAGAGAAGTTGAATTCATCTCTGTGGCGGGGCGGAATGGAGACCTTACAATTGACAGAGGTCGTTATAAAAATATAACAGTTTCTTATCCTGTATCCATTTGTAAAGATTTTGAGAGAAATGCGGCAGAAGCAAGAGCATGGCTACTGTCTCAAGTAGGATATAAACGCCTAGAGGATGATTACAATCCGGATTCGTTTCGGTTGGCAGTATTCGCTGGACCTGTAGACTTTGATGTAAAATTTCGCTGCCGGGCAGCGGAAGCAACATTGAAATTCAATTGCAAGCCGCAGAGATTTCTATATTCCGGTGAGCGAAAATCGACTTTTTATGGCACAGGGAAATTGTATAACCCAACCAAGGAAAATGCACTGCCAATCATCAATGTGTATGGAACTGGCGCAGGTCTAGTGACAGTAGGCTCTGCTTCAATCGATATTATTGAAATGACAGATCAGCTAATATTGGACTGTGAGACCCAGAATGCTTATAGAGCAGTGGGGGATGGAGCGGCTGAAAATAAAAATAACGCTATATACGCCTTAGACTTCCCGCAACTATGCCCTGGGGAAAATGTAATCAGTTTCTCTGGCGGGGTTACAAAAGTTGAAATTACTCCAAGGTGGTGGACAATATGATGCCTATTTTATACTGCGCTGACGAAAAAACATTCAATACTAACGGGATTGGAGTGCTTTCAGATACTATTGATTGTACGGTAACGGAGATTCTTAACAGTAGCTACGAAATGGAATTAAAGTATCCGGTTACGGGTATTCATTTCTCTCAAATTCAACAGAGGTCCATTATCGTAGCAAAGCCGGACCCAATTACCGCCCCCCAACCGTTTCGGGTATACCGCATTACGAAACCAATGAATGGGACAGTAACGGTTTATGCACGGCATATCGTTTATGATTTGATGGGAATTACGGTTATTCCGTTCTGGGCGCCGGATGCGATTATTGCAATGGAAACGATAAAGGATAAAACAACTACTGATTGTCCATTCGTGTTCTCGACAGACATTGAGGACCCTATCGAAATTACTGTCGATAAGCCTCAGGCTATTTGGACTCTTATGGGTAGCGATAAGGGGGGCATCCTGGATACCTATGGCGGAGAATACTTTTTCGATGGTTACAATATCCGTTTGTGTTGCACACGGGGTGAAAATCGTGGGGTTTCTGTGCGATACGGTAAAAATTTAACTAGTTTAGAGCAGGATGAGAATTGTGCGGGGTGCTATACAGCGGTCCACCCGTACTGGCTTAACAGTGAAGGACAGCTAATTCAGTTGTCGGAACGCATTGTAAAAGCACCGGGCAACCACGGATATACAAGAGTTATGCCGTTAGATTTGTCGAAAGAGTTTAACTTTGCACCAACAGAAGATCAGCTCCGAGAGGCAGCCGAAGCATACATAAATGAAAACGGAATAGGCATACCAACTGTTTCTTGGAAGGTGCAGTTTGTTCAGCTGGAGCAGACCGAGGAATATAGAGGTAAAGCTCTACTGGAACGTGTTTTGCTGGGAGATACAGTTACTGTGCAATATACAGAATTAGGTGTATCAGCTACGGCGAGAGCCGTGGAAGTCCGATATAAACCAATTCTGGAGCGGTATGATAGCGTTACCCTCGGAAATGTAAAGGCTAGTTTGGCAGAGACAATCGTAAATCAAAGCAAGCAAATAGCAAAAATACCAAGTCAATCCCAGATGCAAATTGCTATAAAGTTATTAACTTCCACCATTCTGGGCGCTCGAGGCGGTGCGGTAAGGTTATTGGATACCGATGGCGACGAAGTTCCAGACACACTCTATATTGCAGATAATCCAGATCCAGATAAGGCGGTTAAGGTATGGCGGTTTAACTACGAGGGGTGGGCCGGAAGTAAATCCGGATATAATGGGCCTTTTGTTACTGGCGTCACTTTTGATAGCGGTATGGTTGGCAACAGTATTACTGCCGGTACAATTAACGCAGAGCTGATTGAGGTTATAAATCTCAACGCAAGTAATATTAAAACCGGGCACATGAATGCAGAGTATATCAAAGCCGGAAAATTGTTATCACAAAGTGGTTTAACATATTTCGATTTGGACAGCGGCGAATTTTCGAGTGCAAGTCTGGATGGAGACAAGGCAATTATCGGAGATGGATATATCGAGTTGAAGGATTCGAATGGAAACCGGAGATTTTATGCAAAGCACTTTCCAGATGGTTTAACAGATGTATATATTTGCGGTAGCGACGGTGTTGCTGCAATGGGATTTTCGGTCACATCCAGAGGCGATACATATTTGCTTGCAAAGAATTTAGATCATGGGGGATATGTCGCAAACCGCATTGGTTGGAAGCTGAACGAGGCGGGAACGCGTCAGGAGCTGACACGGTATTAAGGATGGTAAAGTATGAAAATAACAACTAGAATCAGCATCCAGATGGATGCCCAACGAAAAACACCGCGCGTTGATGCCGTCCAGTGCGATGCTAACACTCGGGTGTTGAAAATCTCTTTGTACTCCAACGGCTCAGCCTGGTCTGTACCTGATGAAACGGACGTATCTGTCGCATATCGCAAAAGTGACGGTACGAAAGGCTGGTATAACAAGCTACCCAATGGAAAGGCCGCCTGTTCGGTGGAGGATAATGTGGTCACTGTCACTTTGGCTCCCCAGGTGCTTACGGCACCGGGACTTGTTAAGGTGGTAGTCATCATGAAGGATTCGGACACGCTGGACCAGCTGGCGACATTCCCGGTGGAGATTCATGTGGAGCCTAACCCCGCAGCCGGTAACGCAATTTCGAATGATTATTATAATTATTCGACTATGGCAGAAGTTAATACTGCTCTAAATGAAATGACGGCAGAAATCAATACTGCCTTAAGTGTGGCTAAAGCGTATTATATCAGAATAGAAGAAGATGAGGACGGTAATCTGATAGCGGATAAACTCTTTGACGAAATTCGCACACATTACCACAGCGGTGCGTCGTTATTTGCAAATTATAACGGTATCATACTGCATCTGAGTTTTGATTCCAGCTCTGTTGACAGGTCGTTCGTTTTCGAGGGCACTGTCGAAAATGAGCATTATCGTTTCACTGTTTATGGCGACCAGTCTGTGGATGGTGCGAGAACGGTGCTTGCGACCACAAAAGCGGTGGAGGCAGCGGTAACACAGGTGGCGGAGGACGCAAAGACGTTGCGTGTCAATGTCAGCATTACCGATTATGCCGAGGACGGCACTGGCACTGGCTTTGGTTTGGCAGATAAGACACTGGCTGAAATCGCAGCGGCGGTAAACTCCGGCAGGTCTGTCTGCGCAGTAGACGACGAGGGCATTATATACAGTTTGGTGCAAAGTGATTCAGAAATTGCAACCTTCCTGATGAACCTGGCAGATGTCGTGTACGTGCTTTCTGTTTTCGAGGAGGGCGTGATGCGTGAGGCATACCCACTTGTTACACCAGAACAGATTCCAACCAAGGTCAGTCAGTTGGAGAACGATGGTGGTTTTCTGTCCATGGACAACTGCGTGGTATATGGTGCGAATTTGGCAAGTCTGGGCGAAGTGGTCGAAGGGTATTTCGTTTCTCCCACCACAGGCAATCCAGCGATTGCGCCTAACTCTAAATATACTACAATTCCCATTCCCGATGGAAAAGAACTAACCGTGGGATTCGGTTGCCACATTTATGCCTTCGAGGCATCGAACACCGGTGGCGTGTCCTTCCTGGATAAGGACATGAACAATCTGGGCGTGGTGGATGTGAAGAATTTCAAAATTGGTTACACCCACAACGGCTATCCTTGCGCCACCATTCCCATCCCGGAGGGGGCGGCATATTTCAGATGCACCTTACTCCTATATAACACAAGCACAAATTCCGTCAAGTGGGATGCAACAGACACTCTTCTTGTGGCTATTGGCAATGCCAAGGACGTGCAACACCCGCGAATTGCTACGATTGACGGCTATCGTGTTTACGCAGAAGACCAAGATTCCGGCAAAAAGATGTGGGCGCTGATTGGTGACAGTCTGACAGCGGTGAACACCACTGCTGCAAGCAAGTATCATAATTATGTGGCGGAAGAGTTAAATCTGTCGACGAGCAACCATGCACGTAGTGGTGCTGGCTTTACCAGCGGCACCACATTTTCCACCCAAATTGCGGAGCTGGCTCAGGAGGACTGTGATGTGATTACCATCTTTACCAGTGGTAATGACTGCGACAATGATCCTCCGTTGGGTTCGGTGACGGACACCGGCAGTGATACCCTCTGCGGTGTGATCAACACCACGTTGGACGAACTGTTCGCGCTGAAGCCCTTTGTGTCTGTTGGTATCATTACCAGCTGCCCTTGGAAGTGGTTCATGCCCAGCACTCCGGGGAATCTGATGGAGAACTACAACAATGCCATCATGGAAATTGCCCGTCGCAGGGGGATTCCGGTGCTGGATCTGTACCACAGCAGCAATATGCGCCCGGATAATGAGGGCTTCCGGGTGAAGTTCTACAATGAAAACGGGGTGCAGGACAATGGCGTGCATCCCAATTCGGAAGGGCATAAGATTCTGGCGGCACCCATTCGGGAATTTGTGCGCAGTTTGATTAGACCGTGAGGAGGCTAGATAGCGATGCGTAAGAAAATCTGTATTGATGCCGGGCATTATGGGGCCTACAATCCCAGCCCGGTGGTGAAGGGCTATTTTGAGGGCAAGGTCATGTGGCAGCTCCACCTGCTGCTGAAAGAGCAGCTGGAAATGCGGGGCTTTGAGGTAATCACCACCCGTGGCAATCCCAAGCGGGATTTGCCCCTGGAAGAGCGGGGGCGGATGGCGAAGGGCTGTGTGGGCTTTGTGTCGCTGCACTCCAATGCCGCTGACAGCAAGAAGCCCAACTGGGCGGTGGCCATGCACTTTGTGGACGATGACTGCGGCAAGATTGATGATCAGAGCCTGCAGCTGGCCAAGCTGCTGGGGCAGACCGTCGGGGATGTGATGGGCGTGGGTCATGAGATCTACACCCGGGCATCCAGTAAGGACCGGGATGGCAACGGCAAGAAGGATGACTACTACGGCGTACTTCGTGGCGCCCACAGCGTGGGTGTGCCCGGTGTAATCGTCGAGCATGGGTTCCACACCAATCCGGAGAATACCCGGTGGCTGATGGTCACCGACAACCTGCGGAGGCTGGCGGAGGCAGAAGCGGAGGCGCTGGCGAAGTTCTTTGGGGCCCGCAAGACGGTGAGCCTGGATCTGCCGGTGCTGAAGAAAGGCGCCAAGGGCGAGGACGTCCGTGCCATGCAGCAGCTGCTCATTGGTCATGGCTATCCCATTGTGGCGGACGGCTCCTTCGGTGGCAAGACGGAAAATGCCCTGATGTGCTATCAGGAGGATGCCGGCTTGGAACCTGACGGCTCCTGTGGACGGAAGACCTGGGCGGCGCTGCTGGGGGTGTGACACCGGTGGAGCAGTTTTGGATTGAGCTGGTAAAGGGGCTGCTGACCCTTGCCGGTGTGTGCGTGACGGTGATTGCATCCAACCGGAAGTCCAGCAAAAAGCTGGAGGAGAAGGTGGATAAGCTGGTGGAACACGATGAAGATCAGTATCTTTCCATCCTGCGGCTGACCATCATGTCCGAGGAGATGCCGATTGCCGAGCGCATCATTGCCGGCGAAAAGTACGTCCGGAAGGGCGGAAACGGCGAAGTGAAAAAATACTATCAGAATATGCTCAAAGAGCATACCAAATAAGGAGGAGGAAATTATGGAAATCATCAACATCATTTTCGAGTATGGCAGTATGGTGCTGGGCGCCATGGTGCTGCTGGTCTTTGCAACCACTATCATTGTGGAGGTAGTCAAGGGTTTGTTCAAGAAGGTGCCCACCAACATTGTGGCGGTGGCGGTGTCCCTGATTGTCACCGTGCTGGCGGTAATCATTCTGTGCGCGGTGCTGGGCATCCCAATGGTGTGGTACTACATCGTTGGGGCGGTGTTGCTGGGCGTTTTCGTGGCCTATGCGTCCATGTTTGGCTTTGATAAGTTCAAGGCCACCTGGGAGCGGCTGAAAGCGCTGAGGGAGAAGTAAGACATTTAGATGGAATCACCCTTTCTATTTGATAGGAAAGGGTGATTTTTCTGTATAAAAAAGATAGCACTTGAAAAGCGTGGAAAATCGTGCTAATTATAGATATAAAGATGCCAATTATGGCATCGCTATTTGAAAGGAGATAACATATATATGGAAGCATTAATTCTCTCTGCATCGACTGCATTAGATCCTATTCTAGAAAACGATGTGGCGCTTTTTATTTCATTGGTTTGCTCGGTTGTTGCCATGATAATCTCAATTTGTGCGCAGATAACTGCGCGAAGAAGTGTAGTTACGCAGACAATCTCAGCCCAACGTATTGAATGGATAGGAACGGTCCGCAATCTTATTAATTCCTTTCTTAAGGAATATTGTGGACTCCGAAGAAAAAAAGAGCTTATAAATATTTACACAGAGATTTCACTATATTTAAACCCAAAACACGATTGTTATGGTGAATTGGTAGATGCGCTTAAGAACTGTATTGAATGCGACGGATATGTAGAGAAGTTCCATTGGGATGTCGTTTGTGAATCGCAACGAGTTTTAGACGAGGTTTGGGTTAGAATGAAGCGCGAGGCAGGTATATCCCGACGGGAAGAAAAAAGCCTGACCAGAAAACTGACGTGTGATGCTAAAAATAACAGTAGCTCTGAGTGGAGTTCCTCTTTGTGAGAGCTGAAGGAACAGCCTACAAGATAAAACTACCACCCCTTCGGATTCGTTCGGAGGGGTGGTTTTGTGTATTGTGAGCAAAAATCCCTCCCGGAATAACCCGGGAGGGATTTTCATCTTGCCACTGTGATTCGAATAAATCCAGCAGTGACAATAACTTTTGGTACACCGGAAGGGACTCGAACCCCCAACCCTCGGAACCGGAATCCGATGCTCTATCCATTGAGCCACCGGTGCATTTGCTTAATAGCCAAAGTATTATAGCGCACTTTTTTCCGTTTGTAAAGGGGAAAAATTAAATTTTCTGTCGCAGACTCCGGTGATTCTTCGCCGCACATAAAATATACACGTCATTCCGAGGGAGCTTGCGCCCGTGGGAATCCCGTAGGGGTTCCGGAATATCCGGGGGATTGCCACGTCGCTGACGCTCCTCGCAATGACGTGTCTTTGAAACAGTTGACGAAGTCGGTATTTTGGGGTACAATAATACAAATATGCAAAACCGAAAGAGGGCTCGCCATGAACCACACCTGGAACTTGGATAAAATTTACCGGGGTTTTTCTGACCCGGCGTTTTCCGCCGATTTGGAGGCTCTAAAGACCCACATCGGACGCTTTGACCTGCTGACCCAGGCCCTTGACCGCATGGATCCCGCTCTGGCACTGGCTCAGGGCGTGGAGTTGATGGAGAAAATCACGGACCTTGCCAACAAGCTGGCGGAGTACGCCACCCTCCGGCAGGCTGCCGACACCACCAACCCGGATGCGGGCTCCTGGCTGGGTCAAATCATGGCGCAGTACAGCGAGGTTGCCGCTCCTGAGGCCGCCTTCAAGGCCTGGGCCGCTGCTCTGCCCAACCTGAAGGAGCTGGCAGGGGAGGATGAAATCCTCCGGGAATACGAATATTTGCTGACCGATTGGGTAGAATCCAGCCGGTATTTGCTGCCCGGGCAGAGCGAGAAAATCATCGCCCGGTATCAGCTCTCCGGCGGCAATGCCTGGAGCGAGCTGCAGCAGTATCTGACCAGCACCCTGACCGTGGACTACAACGGCGGTACCACCACCCTCAGCGCCATCCGCAACCTGGCCTACGACCCGGATTCGGCGGTGCGCAAGGCGGCTTATGAGGCAGAGCTGGCGGCCTATCCCAAGATTCGGGATGCGGTGGCTTATGCGCTGAACTCCATCAAGCTGGAAACCCTCACCGAGTGCCAGCTCCGGGGCTACGAATCCCCCCTGGATTGCACCCTGAAGCAGTCCCACATGGAGCGGGCGACCCTGGATGCCATGCTGGCAGCCATGGACGAGTATCTGCCCAAATTCCAGCAGTACCTGAAGGCCAAGGCCCGGGCGCTGGGGCACGAAAAGGGCTTGCCTTGGTACGATTTGTTTGCCCCCATGGGCGCATCCACTACCAAATTCACCGTAGAAGATGCGAAAAAGTACCTTTTGGAGCGGTTCTCCGCCTTCGATTCCGAGCTGGCGCAGATGATTGAGCGTGCCTTCGATGAGGAGTGGATTGACTTCTTCCCCCGTCCCGGCAAGCAGGGAGGCGCCTTCTGCGGTGACATCGAATCCATCGGCGAGAGCCGGATTTTGGCGAATTTTGATGGCTCTTTCTCCGATATCGTGACCTTGGCCCACGAGCTGGGTCATGCCTTCCACAACGAGTGCATCCGCACCCACCGGAGCCTGAACCACAACTATTCCATGCCCCTGGCGGAAACCGCCTCCACCTTCAATGAGTGCGTGGTTATGGCCTCTGCCATTGCCGGGGCGGAGGAGGCTGAGCGGCTGGCGCTGATTGAGTCCCAGCTCCAGGATGCTACCCAGATTATCTGCGACATCTACTCCCGCTACCGCTTTGAGGCGGCGGTGTTTGCCGCCCGCCCGGAGCAGTTTATGGATGCGGAAACCCTCTGCGACATGATGCTCGACGCACAAACCCGGTGCTACGGCGATGCTCTGGATTCTGATGCCCGGCATAGCTATATGTGGCTGAACAAGGGGCACTACTACGGTCCGATTTTCTACAATTTCCCCTATGCCTTCGGCGGCCTGTTTGCCCGGGGTCTGTATGCCCGGTACGAGCAGGAGGGGATGGCGTTCCTGCCCAAGTATAAAAAACTGCTGTACACCACCACCGTGGCCTCGGCGGAGGATACCGCCAAGGTTGCCGGAATCGACCTGACCGACAAGCAGTTCTGGCGGGATGCGTTGCAAACCATCGCCGACCAAATCGACCTGTTCTGCCAGCTGGTGGAGCAGTAAGGAGGTAACTTATGAACGAACAAATTGGAGCCCTTTGCGGCTTTTTGGAGGAATCCAAGACTTTTTACCATGCCAATGCGGCGGTGTGCCGCTGGCTGACGGATGCCGGCTACACCCGGCTGGACGAGGGGCAGGTCTGGACGCTTGCGCCCGGCGGCAAGTATTTTGTGGACCGCAACGGAAGCTCCGTGGTGGCCTTCCGGCTCCCGGCGGGCACTCCGGCAGGATATATGATGGCCTCCGCCCATAGCGACCGTCCCACCTTTATGGTGCGGGAAAATGGGGAAATCACCGGGAAATACACCCGTTTGTCCACGGAAAAGTACGGCGGCATGATTATCGCTCCCTGGTTGGACCGCCCCTTGTCCATTGCCGGACGGGTGCTGGTGCAGACCGAAACCGGGGTGCAGACCAAGCTGATTGACATCGACCGGGATTTGACCATGATTCCCAACCTGGCGATTCACATGAACCGCACCGTCAACGAGAGCCAGAGCTGGAACGTTGCGGTGGACACCTTGCCTCTGCTGGGCTCTGCCGGTGTGAAGGGCAAGCTCCAGGCTCTGCTGGAGCAGGCCGCCGGCGGCAAGATTCTGGGGCAGGATCTATACCTGTACCTGCGGCAGAAGCCCACGGTTTGGGGCTTGGAGGAGGAGTACCTCTCCGGCCCCGGTTTGGATGATTTGGACTGCGTCTTCGGACTTGCCCAGGGCTTCCTGCGTGCCGCGCCCAGTCAGAGCGTGTCCGTGCTATGCGTGTTCGACAGCGAAGAGGTGGGTTCCAACTCCCCCCAGGGCGCCGACGGCACACTGCTTTCCGGCATTCTGGAGCGCATCAGCCGCACTCTGGGGCTGGATCATGACTGCATGCTCAGCAATTCCTTCATGGTATCGGCGGACAATGCCCATGCCATCCACCCCAACCATCCGGAGCTCAGCGATTCCACCAACCCGGTGGAGCTCAACGGCGGTGTGGTGGTCAAGTTCAGCGCCACCCAGAATTACACCAGCGACGGACTTTCCGCTGCTGTGTTCCGCAGCATTTGCGAGAAGGCCGGGGTGCCCACCCAGACCTTCTACAACCGGGCAGATCTCCGGGGCGGTGCAACCTTGGGCCATTTCTCGCTGAACCATGTGTCCGTGCCCTCGGTGGATATTGGACTGGCCCAGCTGGCCATGCACTCCTGCTATGAAACCGCCGGCACCCAGGATCCCATCCATCTGATCAATGCTATGGCCGCCTACTTCGGCGCAACCCTGCGCCATACTCGGCAGGGCTATACCATCGAATAAATAAAAGGAGAGGCAAAGGCCTCTCCTTTTTCCGTCCGTCCCGGGCAATGACGGATAAAACATTTACATAAATCCGGTTTACAATCCTGAAAAAGGGTGATACAATGAGTAACACGAAAGGGGGCGATGACCATGATGATGCTGTTAAGAAGATTTGGACGCAAGGCTTGGCAGGTGTTCCGGCAGGGCGACATTGTGCTGATGTGCCTGTGCCTGGCGGCATCCATTTTTGGCTGTGTGGTCATTGCCAGTGCCACCGCCCACACCGGCTCCATGCGCTACCTGGTAATCCAAATCGGGGCCATCGTCATCGGTTTGGTTTCCTATGTGGCGGTTTCTGCCGTTAATCTGGACTTTGTTTCCGAGCATCGGATGGTGCTGGTGATGTTCAATCTGTTCATGCTGGCGTTGTTGATTCCCTTCGGAACGGATTTCAACTCCGGCAACCGGAGTTGGCTGGCCATTCCCGGTGTGCCGGTGAGCATCCAGCCGGCGGAGATTTGCAAAATCAGCTTTGTGCTGATTATGGCATCGGTGATGGCGGCGCACCAGAACAAGGTGTCGTCTCTGCGGTCGGTGTTCAAGATGCTGTTCCAGGTGGGGTTACTGGTGGGCGCCAATATGGCGCTGTCCAAGGATGCCGGTGTTTCCCTGATTTTTGTGTTTATCTTTGTGGGTATGGCCTTTACCGGCGGCATCAACTGGTTCTGGATTTCCATGGCCATGGCGCTGGTAGCGCTGGGTGCGCCGATTATTTGGAATATGCTCAGCGACTATCAGCAGAGCCGAATCATGGTGCTGTTCGATTCCAGCATTGACCCCATGGGCATCAACGAGCGTTATCAGATGAAGCGGAGCCTGCTTTCGCTGACCGGCGGCGGTCTGACGGGGCAGGGCCTGTTCAACGGCAACCGTACCCAAATCGGCGCACTGCCAGCCCAGCATACGGACTATATTTTCTCCGCCATCGGCGAGGAAATGGGCTTTATGGGCTGTATTTTGGTGCTGGTGCTGCTGGTGGCCATCATCGTACGGTGCTTTATCACCGGCTCCCGGAGTCAGAATTATCTGCGGCGGATGGTCTGCTACGGGGCGGCCATGGCGCTGATTTTCCAGGTTTGCAGTAATGTGGGCATGTGCGTGGGCATCACGCCGGTTATCGGCTTGACGTTGCCCTTTATCAGCTATGGCGGCAGTTCCATCGTGTCGCTTTATGCCATGCTGGGTTTGGTGTCCGGTGTCCACGCCCGACCTGCCCCCAAAAAGCACGAGCTTTATGTGCGGTATCACCGGTAAAAATTTACGTCATTGCGAACCAGTGTGCGCATGGGCTCGCAATGACGTGTTTTTATATTCTAAAAAATTCCGGGAAAGAATCTGCAATAGGACTGGATTCTGTGCGGAATTTATGATATTATAGTAAAAATTCTTCTGGAGGTACCCCAAATGAGAGGAATTCCTTCCTTAATTACCGACATTCGTAAAAAGGTCTTCACCGAGGTGGCCCGAATGGCTTATTCCGGCAAGGGCTATGCCCAGGCCGATGAACTGCCCTATATCATCGTTCCCGGCGACCGGCCCCTGCACCGGGAGTCTGTGTTCCTGGAGCGGGCCATCGCCAGCGAGCGGGTTCGGCTGGCCATGGGTCTGAATATGCGCCCCATCCAGAGCCGGCACCTGATGACCGAGGGCATGGACCATGCCGCCATTGCCGAGCAGTACTACGAGCCCCCGCTGATCAACATCATTCCCTATGCCTGCCACGGCTGCCCCACCAACCAGTACCGGGTCACGGAGAATTGCCAGAACTGCCTGGCGGCCTCCTGCCAGCGGGTCTGCCCCAAGGGTGCGGTGAGCTTTGTCAACGGCAAAAGCCAGATCGACCAGGAAAAGTGCATCAAGTGCGGCAAGTGCGCCAGCGCCTGTCCCTACAATGCCATCATCCATATGCAGCGCCCCTGCGCCGCCGCTTGCGGCATGGATGCCATCGGCTCCGATGAGTACGGTCGGGCAGTCATCAACCAGGATAAGTGCGTGTCCTGCGGACAGTGCCTGGTGTCCTGTCCCTTCGGTGCCATCGCCGACAAGGGTCAGATTTATCAGCTGATTCAGTCCATTTTGCAGGGCGACCAGGTCATTGCCATTGTTGCCCCGGCATTTATCGGGCAGTTCGGCAAGCATTCTACCCCCGAAAAGTTTGTTTCTGCCATGAAGATTCTGGGTTTCGACCGGGTGGTGGAGGTGGCGGTGGGCGCGGATATGTGCACCATCGAGGAGGCAAAGGACTTTCTGGAGAAGGTGCCCGCCCAGCAGAGCTTTATGGCGACTTCCTGCTGTCCGGCCTGGCACTCCATGGTCCATAAGCTGTTTCCCGCCCAGTCCGGCAACATTTCCATGACCTTGACCCCCATGGTCTTCACCGCCCGGTTGATGAAGAAGCAGTATCCCGGCTGTAAGGTGGTCTTTGTGGGTCCCTGCGCCGCCAAAAAGCTGGAGGCCATCCGGGCAGATATCCGCTCCGACGTGGACTTCGTGCTGACCTTTGAGGAGCTGCAGGGCATGTTCGAGGCCAAGGAGGTGGACTTTGCCACCATCGAGCCGGCGGAGACGCTGGACGAGGGCACGGCGGCAGGCCGTGGCTTTGCGGTGTCCGGTGGCGTGGCGAAGGCGGTGACGGATTTGATTCACCAGACCAATCCGGATGTGGAGATTAAAACCGCCCGGGCGGAGGGCCTGCGGGAGTGCCGCAAGCTCATGACCTTGGCCAAGGCGGGCAAGTACAACGGCTATCTGCTGGAGGGCATGGCCTGCCCCGGCGGCTGTGTGGCCGGTGCGGGTACCATTTTGTCGGTGGATCAGGCATCCAAGGTGGTGGCCCGCTACCAGAGCGAGGCCAATCAGGAATCCCCCTTGGATAGCCCTTACCGGGACGTGGGGCATAAGCTGGATTGATAAGCAAACCTCCCGAGGGAAACCTCGGGAGGTTTTTGCAGCTGTGCTGCGCCGCTAAATGATTGTTTACGGGCATGGCCCGCGGCAAATCGCGTCACCTACCCAGGCGGTAACCGAACACCTTTGGGCACACTCGGTAACGAACGGCTCTGTAAATCGTATAGAAATGTCTGTCATTGCGAGGGCCTTTAGGCCCGTGGCAATCTCCTCTAAAGGGAACTGATACGTTTTATTATCAGGAGATTGCCACGTCGCGCAAGCGCTCCTCGCAATGACGTGCTATTTTTTACACCGCTAATCAATCCTTTACAGGCGATTGTCTGCGAAAAATGCGAGGGCATTTGCCCTCGCATTTTGGGTTATTCAGGAATCTTAGGGGTGTTTGCCAGGCTCTTGGCGATTTCCTCGTCGGTGGGGATGTAGTCGCCCATCTGGCCGTCGTTGAACCGCTGGTAGGCATACATATCGAAGTAGCCCGTGCCGGTCAGGCCGAAGACGATGGTCTTCTCCTCGCCGGTTTCCTTGCACTTCAGGGCCTCGTCGATGGCCACCCGGATGGCATGGCTGCTCTCGGGGGCGGGGAGGATGCCCTCCACCTTGGCGAACTCCTGAGCGGCGGCGAAGACGCTGGTCTGCTCCACGGAAACGGCCTCCATGAGCCCATCGTGGTACAGCTGGCTGACCACGCTGCTCATGCCGTGGTAACGCAGACCGCCGGCGTGGGTGGAGGCGGGCATAAAGCCGCTGCCCAAGGTGTACATCTTCTGCAAGGGGCAGACCTTGCCGGTGTCGCAGTAGTCGTAAACATAGCTGCCACGGGTCAGGCTGGGGCAGGAGGCAGGCTCCACGGCAATGATGCGGTAGTCCGCTTCGCCGCGAATCTTCTCGCCCACGAAGGGGGAAATCAGACCGCCCAGGTTGGAGCCGCCGCCGGCGCAGCCGATGATGATGTCGGCCTTGATGTCGTACTTATCCAGCGCCGCCTTGGTTTCCAGGCCGATGATGGACTGATGCAGCAGCACCTGGTTCATGACGCTGCCCAGCACATAGCGGTAGCCGGGGTCCTTGGAGGCGGCCTCCACGGCCTCGGAGATGGCGCAGCCCAGGCTGCCGTTGGTGCCGGGGAACTCGGCATTGATTTTGCGACCTACCTCGGTTTCCATGGAGGGGGAGGGGGTGACGGAAGCGCCGTAGGTCCGCATGACCTCCCGGCGGAATGGCTTCTGCTCGTAGGAGCACTTAACCATGTAGACCTTGCACTGCAAATCCAGGTAGGCACAGGCCATGCTCAGCGCGGTACCCCACTGACCGGCACCGGTTTCGGTGGTGACACCGGTAAGCCCCTGCTGCTTGGCGTAGTAGGCCTGGGCAATGGCGGAGTTCAGCTTGTGGGAGCCGGAGGTGTTGTTACCCTCGAATTTATAGTAAATCTTGGCGGGAGTTTCCAGCTTCTTTTCCAGGCAGTAGGCCCGAACCAGGGGGGCGGGGCGGTACATCTTGTAGAAGTCCAGAATCTCCTGGGGGATGGGGATGTAGGGGTTGGTTTCGTCCAGCTCCTGCCGTGCCAGTTCCCGGCAGAACACCTCCGCCAGCTCATCCTCGGTGATGGGCTTCAGGGTCTGGGGGTTGAGCAGGGGAGCGGGCTTGTTGATCATATCGGCCCGGACGTTGTACCATGCCTTGGGCATCTCGTCCTCTTCCAGGTAAATTTTGTAGGGAATCTGCTTAGTTGACATAACATATGCTCCTTTCATATTGTGGAACAAAAAACACTCCTGTCCCACATCAAAATGCTGGGACAGGAGCGGAAAATACGTCCTGCGGTGCCACCCGGCTTGGCGCCATAGCGCCCACTTTTCTGCGTACCATCATACGCTGGCCTTGTTCACGGAGTGCCCACTCCGGCTCACCTACTTGCTTCGGCTCGCCCTCGGATGCCCATTCAATTCGCACCGCTGTACCGCCCTTCCACCAACCGGCGACTCTCTGCAACATTGGCTACGAATCTACTTACACATCTTCAACGGTTTCCACCATTAAAACACATTTGTCCGCCGTTGTCAAGCATCTTGCCAAAATAATTTCCCCGCTTTTCATTGACGCAAGGGGCGGTTTGGTATATAATTATCATGAAAAAATTTGGGCATCGCCCACACCCATATACACAGGAGGAACGACTTATGAAATTTGTTTACGGTAAACAGGATATGCGCTCTCTGGAGCGGGCGCAGGAGACTACCTTCCTGCTGACCAACGGTCTGGGCGGCTATGCCAGCGTTACCGGCGGCTACGGCGTCCATCGTTGCGATCAGGGTATGCTGGTGGCGGCGGTGAAGGCACCCAATGAGCGTATCTGCATGGTGCACCGCCTCAGCGAAAAGCTCAGCATGGGCGGTAAGGAATACTGGCTGTCCAGCCAGGGCTTCGCCGATGGTACCGCCGAGGAAAATGGCTATGTGAATCTGGCCAGCTTCGTCTATGACGGCCTGCCCTGCTGGAGCTATGACATTGCTGGCGTGCGAATCAAGCGTACCCTGGTGCTGGAGCAGGAGAAGAACACTGCCGTGGTGCTTTATTCTGTGGAGAACCAGTCCGGCGCAGATTGCACCCTGAACATCCGTCCTTTTGTGAAGTTTGCTCCCAAGGAGGAGGCGCTGAAGGCTGCCAAGGAGATTTCTTACGCCCGGGGCAAGTTTACCTGCGGCGATTACACCCTGTATATCCGCACCGGCGCCAAGGTGGAGAAGACCAAGGCCCTGTGGCAGACTGTGGCTTACCCCGAGGATGCCAAGGATGGCCGCCCCGAGCAGGGTCTGACCGGCTCTGTTTGTGTTGTTTCCCAGACCATCCCCGCCGGCGAAACCGTGGAGCTTGAGATTTGCTTCGCGCTGGAGCAGAAGAGTGTTTCCGGTCAGCGTCTGGTAAAGGCCCACTATGCCCGCCAGAAGAAGCTGATTAAGGCCGCCGGTCTGAAGGATGCCATGGCCCAGCAGCTGGTGCTGGCCGCTGATGCCTATATCGCCCGCCGGGATTCCACCAATGGCAAGACCATTCTGGCCGGCTACCCCCTGTTCAGCGACTGGGGCCGGGATACCATGATCAGCCTGCCCGGCTGCTGCCTGTCCTCCGGCCGGTTTGAGGATGCCAAGAGCATCCTGCGGACTTTCCTGGCATATGAGCGCAACGGTCTGGTGCCCAACCTGTTCCCCGAGGGTCAGGCCCAGCCCATGTATAACACCGTGGATGCCGCCCTGCTGTTGGTGGATGCGGTGTGGCAGTACCATGCCCGTACCGGTGATGATGACTTCGTCCGGGAGGCTTACCCCGTACTGGAGCGGGTCATCACCAATTACAAAAACGGCACCGACCATGCCATTTCCATGGATACCGACGGTCTGATTCGTGCCGGTCACGGCCTGGATCAGGTCACCTGGATGGATGTCCGGGTGAACGATATCCTGCCCACTCCCCGGCATGGCAAGCCTGTTGAAATCAATGCCTACTGGTACAATGCCCTGCGAATCATGGAGATTTTCTCCGGCATCGTGGGCACCGACGGAGGTGCCTACGGCGCTCTGGCGGCCCAGGTGAAGGAGAGCTTTGTCAAGACCTTCTATATGGAAGACAAGGGCTACCTGAAGGATGTAATTTCCGGCACCCACAACGATGAGCAGCTGCGCTGCAACCAGATTTGGGCCGTTTCTATGCCCTTCACCATGCTCTCTGCCGAGCAGGAGAAGTCCGTGGTGGATGCTGTCCGCCGGCACCTGTATACACCCTGCGGCCTGCGTACCCTGTCCCCCGAGGACCCGGAGTATAAGGGTCACTACGGCGGCGATATGGTCACCCGGGACATGGCCTACCACCAGGGCACCACTTGGGTGTTCCCCATGGGCGCTTACTACCTGGCTTATCTGAAGACTCACGGCGCAGGCGCCAAGGCCTATGTCCGGGAGCAGCTGGATGCCCTGGAGCCCATGCTCCGGGAGTGCTGCGCCGGTCAGCTGCCGGAGATTTATGAGGGCGATTTCCCCACCGAGAGCAAGGGTTGCTTCGGTCAGGCCTGGAGCGTGGGCGA
Organism: Faecousia sp.; assembly: GCA_045119455.1. GTDB lineage: Bacteria > Bacillota > Clostridia > Oscillospirales > Oscillospiraceae > Faecousia. The sequence continues at coordinate 8,671 of JBGVDR010000125.1, read as the reverse complement.
AATCCTGCGTGTGTTTGAAGCCATCGAGAAGAATTGATTTTGTGCGTTAAATGATTGTTTAGCGAAGTAATCACAAGTGTGTCATTGCGAGGAGCGCTTGCGCGACGTGGCAATCTCCTGATAATAAAACGAATCACTTCTCTTTAGAGGAGATCGCCACGGGCCTAAAGGCCCTTGCGATGACAGACATTTCTGTACGATTTACAGAGCCGTTCGTTACCGAGCGTGCCCAAAGGTGTTCGATTACCGCTTGGGTAGGTGACGCGATTTGCCGCGGGCCATGCCCGCAAACAATCATTTATCATTCCATCCATAATGACAAGGAGTTTTCATATGCTCGATAAGACCAAGCGCGGCTGGTGGCAGTCCGCGGTATTTTACCAGATCTACCCCAAGAGCTTTCAGGACACCAACGGCGACGGCATCGGTGACCTGCAGGGTATCATTTCCCGGTTGGACTATTTGCAGAAGCTGGGCATCGACGGCATCTGGCTGAGCCCGGTGTGCCAGTCCCCCCAGGTGGACAACGGCTACGACGTGTCCGATTACTGCGCCATCGACCCCATGTTCGGTTCTATGCAGGACATGGAGCGGCTGATTGGTGAAGCGAAGGCGCGAAACATTTCTATCATCATGGATTTGGTGCTGAACCACTGCTCCGACCAGCACTTCTGGTTCCGGGAGGCATTGAAGGGCAAGGACAATCCCTACCATGACTATTTCATCTGGCGTGACGGCGATGCAACCACGCCCCCCAACGATATGTGCTCCGTCTTCGGCGGTCCTGCCTGGACCTATGTACCGGAGCTGGGTCAGTGGTTCTTCCATCAGTTTGTGCCCCAGCAGCCCGACCTGAACTGGGAGAATCCCAAGGTGCGCCAGGGGTTGTACGGCTTTATCCGCTTCTGGGTGGATAAGGGCGTGGAGGGCTTCCGGCTGGACGTCATCGACCAGATTGCCAAGGAGCCCGACAACAAGATTACTGCCAACGGTCCCCGGCTGCACGAGTTCCTGCGGGAGCTGAGCAAGGAAGCCTTCTGCGAAGAGGGCTTGGTCACCGTGGGTGAGGCCTGGGGCGCCAATGTGGAGCGGGCCAAGCTCTATTCCAATCCCGACGGCTCCGAGCTGAGCATGGTATTCCAGTTCGAGCATATGTGCCTGGACTCCACCACCTGGCAGAAGTGGGATTTCTGCAATCTGCCCCTGGTGAAGCTGAAGGACTGCTACCGCCGCTGGCAGCAGGAGCTGGGCAAGGCGGGCTGGAACAGCCTGTTTATGAATAATCATGACCTGCCCCGCATCGTTTCCCGCTGGGGCAACGACAAGCAGTACCGTGTGGAGTCCGCCAAGATGCTGGCCACCATGCTCCACGGTATGCAGGGCACGCCCTATATCTTCCAGGGCGAGGAGCTGGGCATGACCAACATCAAGCTGACCCTGGAGGAGTATGTGGATGTGGAAATCCACAATCTCTACCGGGACCGCACCGCTGAGGGCTACTCCCACGAGGATATCATGGCTTCCATCTGGGCCCGGGGCCGGGACAATGCCCGCACCCCCATGCAGTGGACTGCCGGGGAAAATGCCGGCTTCACCACGGGCAAGCCTTGGCTGACGGTGAATCCCAACCACAGCTTTATCAATGCCGAGGCGGCGCTGGCGGACGAGGACTCCGTGTTCTATTATTATCAGAAGCTGATTGCCCTGCGCAAGGAGCTCAGCGTGATTCGGGACGGCGATTTTACCCTGCTGTGTCCCGAGGATGAGCAGGTCTTTGCCTACACCCGGGATACGGCACACGGTCACCTGTTGGTGGTGTGCAACTTCGTCGGGGAGGACGTGGGCTTCGATTGGCCTGAGCAGTTTGCTGATGCCGAGAAGCTGATTGGCAACTATGCCGGTCGGGAGCAGACCCTGCGCCCCTACGAGGCCGCCATGTTCTACTACGAGGACTAATCGTTACACGTCATTGCGAGGAGCGTAGCGACGTGGCAATCCCCCGGACATTCCGGAAACCTTACGGGATTGCCACGGACCTAACGGTCCTCGCAATGACGTAAAATATTTATAGGTGTCTTTTATGAGTTATGTAAACTGCGAACTATGTCCCCGGCGGTGCTGCGCAGACCGGACAGCGGGAGCGCTGGGCTTCTGCGGATGCCCCGACACCGCGCTGGTGGCCAAGGCCATGCTCCACCGCTGGGAGGAGCCGGCTCTGGCAGGTGCCGGCGGAAGCGGTGCCATTTTCTTCGGCGGCTGTACCCTGCGGTGCGCTTATTGCCAAAACCGGGCCATCAGCGGCGGACCTGTGGGTACACCTACGGATAGCGACGGCCTGCGGCGCATCATGGAGGACTTGATTGCGCAAGGTGCGGAGAATATCGATTTGGTCACCCCCACCCATTTCCTGCCCACCATCCTGCCCGCCCTGGAGCCCAAGCTCCCGGTGCCGGTGGTGTACAACTGCGGCGGTTACGAGCGGGTGGAAACCCTGCGGCGGCTGGAGGGCAAGGTGGATATCTACCTGCCGGATTTGAAGTATGCCGATGCGGCGCTGGGAGCCAAATTGTCCGGCGCGGCGGATTATTTCCGTGTGGCTACGGCGGCGATTGGCGAGATGTTCCGACAGACCGGTCCGGTGCGCTGGGAAGGGGAGAAGGTGGTCTCCGGTGTGATCATCCGCCATCTGATTCTGCCGGGGCAGGTGGAAAATTCCCTGAAGGTGCTGGACTGGATTGGGGAGCATTTTGCCCCCGGGCAGGTGCTGGTGAGCCTGATGCGCCAGTATACCCCCATGCCCGGCCTGCCGACCCCCTTCGACCGGCCCATCACCGACGAGGAATACGATGCGGTGCTCAGCTGGATGCTGCTTAATGATTTGGAGGGCTTCACCCAGGACCCTACCGCCGCCGATGCCGGCTTTATTCCGGATTTCTAAAATACCACGTCATTGCGAGGAGCCGAAGGCGACGTGGCAATCCCCCGGATATTCCGGAAGCCTTACGAGATTGCTACGCCAGCCTGATGGCTGGCTCGCAATGACGATTTGTGGGGCTGATTATGCGTTTTGCATAGAAAAATGTTGAAAAAAAGATGGGTTTTCTTTGAAAAACCCCTTGCAAAAGTGAAATAAGGGTGCTATAATACAGGTAATCTAGTGTAGAATATACTTTAGAGAGGGGTTCAGCCCCTCTCTTTTTGCGAAAAGAGGCGATTTTTTTGAAAATCACAGAACAGGTTGAGTCCTTCGCCAAGCCCATCGTAGAGCAGTGCGGCTGTTCCCTTTGGGATGTGGAGTATGTCCGGGAGGGTTCTGAGCGGTTCCTGCGGCTGTACATCGAAAAGGACGGCGGCGTGGACATTACCGACTGCGAGACCATCTCCCGTGCCGTGGATCCGGTGCTGGATGAGAAGGATCCCATCCAGGAATCCTACCATTTCGAGGTCTGCTCCGCAGGTCTGGAGCGGGCGCTGAAGCGTCCCGGCGATTTTGAGCGCTTCATGGGCAGCCCCATCATGGTCAAGCTCTATCGGCCCCACAACGGGCTGAAGGAAATTCCCGGCATTCTTCGGGGCTACGACGATGGCCGGGTTACCGTGGAAGCCGGCAAGGAAACCATTACTTTTGAAAAATCCCAGGTGGCTCTGGTCCGCCTGCGGGTAGAATTCTAAATTGGAGGAAGCGACAATGGCAAGAAATACGAGAGCCAAGAAGCAGCCCGAGGCCCACAAGATTGACGGTGTGGAGATTTTCGCCGCCCTGCGTGAGCTGGAGAAGACCCAGGGCATTCCCATGGATTATATGCTGGAGCGCCTGAAGCAGGCCCTGGCCAATGCCTACCGCAAGGACCGGGAGGATCACCGGGATGTGCCCGCCGAGAATGTGGTGGTGGACATCAGCGAACAGGGCATTACCATGTTCCAGGTCAAGACCGTGGTGGAGGAGCTGGAGGATACCGCTCTGGAAATCCACATCGACACCGCCCGCAATACCCACCCCAGTGTCCAGGTCGGTGATACCATCACCCTGCCTGTGGACGTGGAGAAGTTCGGCCGCATCGCTGCCCAGACTGCCAAGCAGGTGGTCATTCAGGGCATCCGCGAGGCTCAGCGCGGCATGGTCTACGAGAGCTACTCCAACAAGACCCAGGAGCTGCTCACCGGCACGGTCCTGCGTATCGATCCCAGCGGCGATATGATCGTCACGGTGGGTACCGGCAACGAGCAGCATAACGCCATCCTGCGTACCAGCGAGCAGATCCCCGGCGAGAGCTACAAGGAAGGCGACAAGATTCGTGTTTACGTGCTGGAGGCCCGCCAGGGCGCCCGCAGCACCAATGTTTATGTATCCCGGACCCATCCCAACATGGTTCGCCGGCTGTTTGAGCTGGAGACTCCCGAAATTGCTGAGGGTCAGGTGGAAATCCGCAACATCGCCCGTGAGGCCGGCTCCCGGTCCAAGATGGCGGTTCGGGCTACCCTGGAGGGTGTCGATCCCGTGGGTGCCTGTGTGGGTCCCCGTGGTGGCCGTGTTGGTGCCGTGGTGGAGGAGCTGCGTGGCGAGAAAATCGACATCGTGGTTTGGTCCGAGGATCCCTGCGAGTATGTTAAGGCCGCTCTGAGCCCCGCTGATGTGATTAGCGTGGAGGCTGTGCCCGGCCAGAAGGCCTGCCGTGTGGTGGTGCCCGACGATCAGCTGTCCCTGGCCATCGGCAAGGAGGGTCAGAATGCCCGTCTGGCCGCCCGCCTGACCGGCTATAAGATCGACATTAAGGCAGCATCCCAGGTGGAAGAGTAAGATACGAGATATCTGGTATCGGAACGCATTATCTCGTATCTCATATCTGTGTATCTTTGAGGAAAGGTGGTCGATACACCATGCAGAAAAAAATTCCCCAGCGGCAGTGTATGGGCTGCCGGGAGCGGAAAAATAAGAAGGACATGATTCGGGTGGTTCGCCAGACCGATGGCAATGTATCGCTGGATTTCAGCGGCAAGCTCAACGGTCGGGGTGCCTACATCTGCCCGGATATGGAGTGCCTGAAGCGGGCCCGGAAGGCCCGGAGCCTGGAGCGAAGCCTGGAGGTCGAAATCCCCGAAGCCGTCTACGACCGGCTGGAGAAGGAGATGGAGGCCGCCCATGGATAAGTGTTTGAATTATCTGGCCCTGGCCCGGAAGGGCGGTCGGGCGGAGCTGGGCGAGGAGCCGGTGGGCGCCGTCGCCCGGGCAGGCAAGGCCTATCTGATTGTGGTGGCCGCCGATGCCGGCGACCATACCTGGCGCCGGGCCAAGAGCTTCGCCGCCGGCACGGATCAGCAGTGCGTCCGCCTGAGCTATTCCAAGGATGAGCTGGGTATGGCCATTGGTCGTACCAGCCTGGCCATCGCCGCTATCACCGATGCGGCTCTGGCACTGGCCATGGTGAATGCCATGGAAAAGCCCGATGCCAATGCGGTACAGGTGCTGGAGGAGAAGGTCAGGCGCCTGAAGAGCCGCCAGAAAGAGGCCAAGGCTCACCAGCGGAACGTCCGCAAGGGAAAGAAGTAAGAAAACCAACATGATAGCTGTGGCGATTGAGAAGGGAGAATGGCTTCTTCCCTGCATTCTCAATCCTCAATTGCCCGGCAGAGCATTTTGGAGGTGCGTATATGAGTGTAGTGAAATATCGTATTCGGGACGTGGCCACGGATTTTGGCCTGAATCCCAAGGAAATTATGGAGGTCGTCTCCAAATTCTATGAAAAGCCCAAGTCCAACACCCAGACCCTCTCCGAGGAGGAGCTGAACGTGGTGTTCGACTATGTGACCCAGACTCACCAGATTGATTCTCTGGAGCAGGTTTTTGCGGTCCAGCCCAAGCTCAAGGCCGAGCCCGTGAAGACCGAAGCGCCCAAGGCGGAGCCCAGCAAGACCGACAAGCCTGTCCAGCAGTCCGGCAAGCCTGCCCAGACCGCTCCCAAGGCCGAGCCCAAGGTGGAAAAGCCCGCCGAGCCCGAGCGCAAGCGGGAGCGCCGCGTGGTGGATACCTCTGCGGTGCAGGTCAATGCCAACCGCTTTGCCGATGTGGATAACCTGGTCTCCGAGCGGGTCCAGAACTTCCAGGGCGGCAAGCAGCGCATCGGCGGCGGCAAGGGCGCCAAGCAGCAAAAGCAGCAGCAGATGGGCAAGAAGGGCAACAAGTCCCGCAACGAGGAGCAGGAGAAAATGCGCCGCCTCCAGATGGAAGTGGCACGGAAGGCTCCCACCATTGTCAAAATTCCCGACGAAATCACCGTGGGCGAGCTGGCCAGCCGGATGAAGAAGACCGCCGGCGAGGTCATCAAGTGCTTGATGAAGAACGGTGTCATGGCCGGCATCAACCAGACCATCGACTTCGATACCGCCGAGTTTGTGGCTACCGAAATGGGCTGCAAGGTGGAGAAGGAAGTCACCGTCACCATCGAGGAGCGAATCATCGACGACCATGTGGACTCCGCCGATGAGCTGCAGACCCGCGCCCCTGTCGTGGTGGTTATGGGTCACGTTGACCACGGCAAGACTTCCACCCTGGACGCCATCCGGAAGACCTCCGTCACCACCGGCGAGGCCGGCGGCATTACCCAGCACATCGGCGCTTACACTGTGGATGTGAACGGCAATATGGTCACCTTCCTGGATACCCCCGGTCACGCCGCCTTTACCTCCATGCGTGCCCGTGGCGCCAAGTCCACCGATATCGCCATTCTGGTGGTGGCCGCCGACGACGGCATTATGCCCCAGACCGTGGAATCCATCAACCATGCCAAGGCGGCAGAGGTGCCCATCATTGTTGCCATCAACAAGATGGATAAGCCCACCGCCAATCCCGATAAGATTAAGGAGCAGCTGACCAAGTATGACCTGATTCCCGAGGAATGGGGCGGCGACACGGTCATCGTGCCCATTTCCGCCAAGACCGGCATGGGTCTGGATGACCTGCTGGAGATGGTTATTCTGACTGCTGAGGTTCAGGAGCTGAAGGCCAACCCCAACCGTCGGGCTAAGGGTACGGTCATCGAGGCCCGTCTGGATAAGAACCGTGGCCCTGTTGCTACCTTGCTGGTGCAGAACGGCACCCTGAATCAGGGTGATATCGTCATTGCCGGTACCTCCGTGGGCCGTGTCCGTGTGATGACCAACGACAAGGGTCGTACCGTCAAGACCGCCGGTCCCTCCGTGCCTGTGGAGATTACCGGCCTGGCTGAGGTTCCCGCTCCCGGCGACGAGTTTAATGCCGTTACCGACGAGCGCATGGCCCGTGAGCTGGTTGAGCAGCGTAAGCAGGCTCAGAAGGATGCTCTGGCCAATGCCATGCAGAAGGTGACCCTGGATAACCTGTTCGCCCGCATGCAGGAGGGCGAGATGAAGGAGCTGCCCCTGATCGTCAAGGCTGACGTGCAGGGCTCCGCCGAGGCGGTGAAGGCTTCTCTGGAGAAGATTTCCAACGAGGAAGTTCGGGTCAGAGTGATTCACGCCGGTGTCGGCGCCATCAACGAGTCCGATATCCTGTTGGCTTCTACCTCCGGCGCCATCATCGTCGGCTTCAATGTCCGTCCCGATTCCGGTGCCCAGGCCAGTGCCCACCGCACCAATGTGGATATGCGCTTCTACCGGGTCATTTACGATGCCATCGATGAAATCGAGGCCGCTATGAAGGGTATGCTGGCTCCCACCTATGAGGAAGTGGTCATTGGCCACGCCGAGGTCCGCATGACCTACAAGGTCAGTGCTGTTGGCACCATCGCCGGCTGTATGGTCAAGGACGGTAAGATTACCCGGGATGCCAAGGTGCGTGTCCTGCGTGATAACATCGTCATTCACGAGGGTGAGGTTGGATCCCTGCAGCGCTTCAAGGACGCTGTTAAGGAGGTCACCGCCGGCTACGAGTGCGGCATGAGTATCCTGAAGTTCAACGATTTGAAGGAAAATGACGTGTTCGAATGCTTCACCATGCAAGAAGTTAAGAGATAATCTTTACGCCGCACCGCGCCTGCGGTGCGGCAAATCGCTTTGCAAGAGAAGAGATAAGAGTGAAAAGAGAAGAGAAGTGGTATCCCCTTCGGGGATAATTTGAGACAGTCGCGAAGCGAAACCTTTTCTCTTCACTTTTCGCTTTTCTCTCTTCACTACGACTGAAAGGAGTATATATGGCTTCCAATCGTATCAATCGAATCAATGAAGAAATCCAGAAGGAGCTGTCCAGCTTGATTCGCTCTTTGAAGGACCCCCGGATTCAGAACACCATGATTTCCATCACCCGGGTGGAGACTACTCCGGATCTTCGCTATACCAAGGTCTACGTCAGTTTCCTGCAGGAAGATCGGGCGGCCGATGCGCTGAAGGGTCTGCAGTCCGCCGCGGGCTACCTGCGCCGGGAGCTGGGCAGCAGTCTGAATCTGCGCTATACGCCCCAGATTATGTGGGCGCTGGATGATTCCATCACCTACGGCGCCAAGATGCTGGCCCTGATTAACTCCCTCAACACCGGCTCCGAAGAAGAATAAAAGGAAATGTAAATGATTGTTTGCGGGCATGGCCCGCGGCAAATCGCGTCACCTACCCAAGCGGTAATCGAACACCTTTGGGCACGCTCGGTAACGAACGGCTCTGTAAATCGTACAGAAATGTCTGTCATCGCGAGGGCCTTTAGGCC
>JBGVDR010000124.1:0-2781 GCA_045119455.1 Faecousia sp. | reverse complement strand
CATCGCTATGAATTTAATAACGATTACAGACAGGCCATGGTAGCTGCCGGCCTGTGCTTAAGTGGCAGCTCACCGGATGGAAGACTGATCGAGACGGTGGAGTTGACACAACGCTCCTTCCATGTGGGTGTTCAGTATCACCCGGAATTTAAGAGCCGCCCCAATAAACCCCATCCGCTGTTTGTAGGCTTTGTGAAAGCCAGTTTGGAGGAAGGCAAATGAGTATCCACGAAGAATGCGGTGTCTTTGGCGTATACAGTCCCAAGCAGGAAAACGTGGCGAGTCTTGTGTATTACGGCCTTTATGCCTTGCAGCACCGAGGCCAGGAAGGCTGCGGAATTGCCGTAAATGACGATGGCGTGTTTACCTGCCAAAAGGGCCTGGGTCTGGTCAGCGAGGTTTTTGGCACAGAGGAGCTGTGCAAATTTCCAAAAGGAACGATTGCGGTAGGACACGCCCGTTACGGTACAACCGGCGGCAACAACCTAAGTAACTGCCAGCCAATTGAAGTCAACCACCTGAAAGGAAAGCTGGCATTGGCACATAACGGCAATTTGAGCAATGCGCTGCCGCTGCGGAAGGAATTGGAGCTTTCCGGTGCGATTTTTCATACCACCTCCGATACGGAGACCATTGCCTATGTGATCACCAGAGAGCGAATCACTGCACCTTCCATTGAATCGGCTGTGAGCAGAGCGATGGATAAATTGGACGGAGCATACTCTCTCGTGATGATGTCGGCACAAAAGCTGATCGCTGTCCGGGACCCCTATGGTTTCCGTCCCCTCTGCTATGGCGTTATGAAAGACGGTACCTATGTGGTTGCTTCCGAAAGCTGTGCATTGAGTGCGGTTGGTGCGGATTTCCAAAGGGACATTCTGCCCGGCGAGATTGTTTCCTTCAGTCAAAACGGTGTAATATCGGATACCAGCCATTGCGGAACGAAGCCAAAGAAGCTATGCATTTTTGAGTATATCTACTTTTCCCGTCCCGATTCCCAAATTGAGGGGATCGGCATCCACGATGCCCGGCTGAAAGCTGGTGCGTTGCTTGCCAAAGCCCATCCGGTGGATGCAGATGCGGTGGTTGGCGTGCCGGATTCCGGTCTGGATGCCGCCCTTGGTTATGCCAGAGCATCCGGAATTCCCTACGGTATCGGCTTGATCAAAAACAAGTACATTGGCAGGACCTTCATATCTCCGGGGCAGGAATCCAGAGTGGATAAAGTTCGCATTAAGCTCAGCCCTGTAGAAAGCGAAATTCGGGGCAAGCGTGTGGTGCTGATCGATGATTCCATTGTCCGTGGAACTACCTCCGGGCGGATCGTACAGCTGCTTCGGGATACCGGAGCAACTGAGATCCATATGCGCGTGTCCGCACCGCCGTTTTTACATCCCTGCTATTACGGTACAGATATAGATTCCGAAGAGTATCTGATCGCCTGTCATCACAGTGTGAGCGAGATCGCGAAAATGATCGGTGTGGATTCTCTGGGATACCTGCCCTTGGAGGATCTGAAAAATCTGACAGGTAGCGAACATTTCTGCAGTGCCTGTTTCAGCGGAGCCTATCCCACCGATATTCCGGAGGATACCCGAAAAGATCAATTTGAACAGAAACTGTCCCTACGAAAGGATAAGTGATACCATGAAGCGGCAGTACAACAAGAAAATCGTTCTGGAGGACGGTACGGAATTTTACGGCTACGGCTTTGGTGAAAGCCGGGAGGTGATCGCAGAGATCGTGTTCAATACCTCCATGGTTGGTTATCAGGAGATCCTTTCCGATCCCAGCTATACCGGGCAAGCTGTGGTGATGACCTATCCGCTGATTGGCAACTACGGCATGTGCAAAGATGACTACGAAACGGACCGTCCTACCGTCAGCGCCATGATTGTACGGGAATATAATGACGAACCCTCCAATTTTCGAGCTGCCGAAACGCTGGAACAGGTAATGTGCAAGTTTGGAATTGTGGGAATCGCCGGTGTGGATACCCGTGCATTGGCTCGGCATATTCGGGATAAAGGTACCGGCAAGGCACTCCTTACAGATGCGGCTTTTCCAAATATTGCTGCGGTAGCCAGATTGCAGACATTGCGCCTTCCCGAGGATCAGGTGGCAAGGGTCAGCACCCCAAAAGCATGGGCAGCATCCTGTGAAAACAGTCGGTTTCATGTGGCCGCCATCGACTGCGGCATGAAGCATAATATTATCCGCAGCTTGAATACAAGGGGCTGTGATGTGACAGTACTGCCTTGGAACACCACTGCCGGGGAGATTCGGGAAATGGCACCGGATGGCCTGTTCATTTCCAACGGTCCGGGAAATCCGGAGGATGCAAAGCCGGTAATTGAACTGGTCCGTCAGCTTCGGGGAGAGCTGCCCATCTTCGGTATCTGCCTGGGGCATCAGATCATCGCCCTAAGCTATGGCGCAAGAACCTATAAGTTGAAATTCGGACACCGTGGCGGCAATCATCCGGTAAAGAATCTGGCCACTGGCAAGGTGGAGATCACCTCCCAGAACCATTCCTATGCGGTGGATGCGGACAGCTTGACGGGTACAGACTTGACTGTAACCCATATCAACATTCTGGACAACACGGTAGAAGGTCTGAAATGCGAAAAGAATCGTGTTTTCTCTGTGCAGTACCATCCGGAAAGCGCGCCGGGGCCTCAGGACAGCGCATACCTGTTCGATGAATTTATTACGATGATGGAGGAAAACAGCTATGCCGAAAAGAACTGACATAAAGAAGATACTGGTTATCGGCTCCGG
>JBGVDR010000123.1:0-17264 GCA_045119455.1 Faecousia sp. | reverse complement strand
TGGAATTGCCAAAAAATCCCCCCCTAGGGGATATAAAAATTCGTGTGGAATCTGGCAAATGCACAATTGACTTTCTGGGATTATATTTGTAGAATAATACTGATACATTATGTGTCTATCATCCGTTTTTGTACCTTTACTAAGAATACAAGCATTAGGAGGAAATCACTTTGAAGGATTGGGCATTTACAACTACCGTCGAGGAGATGGAAGCTGCCACCAACGCTCTGCTGGAAACAGCAAACAAGGTTGGCGCTGACACCTGGCAGCAGCGTGTTAAGAACCAGACTCCTCACTGCGGATTCGGCGAAGCAGGCACCTGCTGCCGTATCTGCTCCATGGGTCCCTGCCGTATCACCAAGAAGGCACCCCGCGGCATCTGCGGCTGCGATGTTCATGGCATCGTCGCCCGTAACTATCTGATCTTCACCGCCGGCGGCGCTGCAACGCACTCCGACCACGGCCGTGAGATCATGCACACCCTGCACCAGACCCGGGAGGGCGGCAACTACACCGTCAAGGATCCCGAGAAGCTGATTCGCATCGCCAAGGAGTGGGGCGTCGAGACTGAAGGCAAGGATATCTACGATCTGGCTCACGAGATGGCTGAGATCGGCCTGCTGGAGTACGGCAAGCCCTTCGGCACCCAGAAGTTCATCAAGCGCGCTCCCGAGCATACCCAGGAGCTGTGGGCTAAGGCTGACATCGAGCCTCGCGCCATCGACCGCGAAGTTTCTCAGTCCATGCACATGACCCATATGGGCTGCTCCTCTCTGGCTGAAGCTCTGATCCGTCAGGCTCTGCGTGCAGGTCTGTCCGACGGTTGGGGCGGCTCCATGATGGGCACCGAGTTCTCCGACGTTATGTTCGGCACTCCCCGCCCCATTGATACTGAGGCTAACATCGGCGTTATGGAAAAGGACAATGTCAACATCGTTGTCCACGGTCACGATCCCTCTCTGTCCGAGATGATCGTTTACTACGCCAACGATCCCGAGATGATTGCTTACGCCAAGAGCATGGGCGCCAAGGGCATCACCGTTTCCGGTGTGTGCTGTACCTCCAACGAGGTCACCATGCGTCACGGCATTCCCATGGCCGGTAACTTCCTGAACCAGGAGAACGTGGTTCTGACCGGCGCCTGTGAGTCCATCGTTGTGGACGTGCAGTGTATCTTCCCCGCACTGGGCCCCCTGTCCAAGTGCTTCCATACCAAGTTCATCACCACCTCTCCCATCGCTCAGATTCCCGATTCCGAGTTCTACCGCTTCTCCGCTGAGACCGCCGGTGAGAACGCCAAGGCCATCGTGAAGATGTCCATCGAGAACTTCAAGAACCGTAAGGCAGAGCTGGTGAACATCCCCAACCAGAAGCAGAAGGCTCGTGTGGGCTACTCTGTGGAGGCCATCAAGAAGGTCCTCGACGGCGTTGCAAACACCCAGGTGGACGAGTTCGGCACCACCAAGCCTCTGATTGAGTGTGTCCATTCCGGTGTTCTGCGTGGCGCTGTGGCTATGGTCGGCTGTAACAACCCCAAGATTCGCCCCGACACCGCCCACATCGAGCTGATGAAGAAGATGCTGGAGAACGACATTATTGTTATTACCACCGGTTGTTCCGCTCAGGCTGCTGCCAAGGCCGGTCTGATGGATCCGGAGCAGGCCAAGGAGTACTGCGGCGCCGGTCTGAAGCGCGTGTGCGAGCTGGCTGGCATTCCTCCTGTGCTGCACATGGGCTCCTGCGTGGATATTTCCCGTATGATGATTCTGGCCGCCGATATCGCCAAGGATTGGGGCATCAACATTTCCCAGGTTCCTGTGGTGGGCTGCGCCCCCGAGTGGATGTCTGAGAAGGCTGTTTCCATCGGCAACTACGTTGTGGCCACCGGTATCGAGACCTTCCTGGGCGTCGATCCCTACTCCAAGGGCTCTGAGGAAGTTACCCGCCTGCTGCAGGGTGAGGACGGCATCAAGGAGTGGGTCGAGGCTAAGTTCGTGGTCGACACCGACATCGAGTCTCTGGGCGATAAGATGATTGCCTGCATTGAGGCCAAGCGCGCCGCTCTGGGCATCTGATTAGCGAATCTTTTTCCGCAGATTTGCGCAATCCAAGCCTTGGAATACCTTGGTATGCCGGCGGCTTTGATTGCCTGACCTGCGAAAAAATCTCCCGCTGTCAGAAATTGCGTTACATTAAGAATAATTTGAGGTCTTTCCAATGAAATTAGCGATTACCGGCAAGGGGGGCGTGGGCAAAACCACATTGTCCTCTACGCTGGCCCGGCTCTATGCCGACGAGGGTCGCACGGTGCTAGCCGCAGATGTGGATCCGGATGCGAATCTGGGCTTGGCCCTGGGCTTGAGCCAGGAGGAAGTGGATGAAATCATCCCCATCTCCAAGATGAAGAGCCTGGCCAAGGAGCGCACCGGCGCCAGCGACGATAATAAGTTCTATAAGCTCAACCCCTATGTGGCGGATATTCCCGAAAAGTTTGCCCGGACCATCAACGGTGTGAAGCTGCTGGTGATGGGTACGGTGGATTTGGGTGGCAGCGGTTGCGTCTGCCCGGAGCATGTGATGCTCAAATCCGTCCTGTCCGCCCTGACCTATCGGAAAAACGATGTGGTCATTATGGACATGGAGGCAGGCTTGGAGCACCTGGGTCGGGGTACCGCAGCCAATATGGACCAGTTCATCGTGGTGATTGAGCCCGGTGCCCGGTCGGTGCAGACCTACCGCAACGTCAAGCGGCTGGCTCAGGATTTGGGCATTCGCCGGGTGCGGGTAGTGGCCAATAAGGTTCGGGACGATAAGGATGAAGCCTTCATCCGGGAGAATATTCCCGCTGAGGATTTGCTGGGCTGCATCCACTACAACACCGAAATCATGGACGCGGACCGCAACGGAAAGTCCCCCTACGATTTCAGCCCCAAGGCAATCGAGGAAATTCGCAAGATTAAGGAAATTCTCGATCGCGACTAAGTGCTATTAATTTACAACTCGCTCCGCAGTGGCTTGGCCTCCTTCGATGAGGAAGGCGCCAAGAAAAACTGCAATATGAATAACAGGAGGAAATAACGTGACACTTTTTGACAGAGTTTTCGGCGGCAACGACTACAACTACCAGCGTACCGTCGCCGCAATCGATGCAGCCATTGCCGCCAACGGCGAGAGCTGCCCGGTGTCCTTCCCCGACACCGCTTATTCCCTGCCCTGCTACTACGGCGTCACCGGCGTGAAGATCACCAACCTGGGTGAGATGAAGGCCGCTATGGACACCATAAAGGGCATGATGACCCGCAATAATCGTCTGCAGGACGCTTTCGACAGCGGCATTGCTTCCGCGCTGTGCGCTGAGTTCCTGGAGGCTCTGAAGTACCTGAACGGTGCTACTCCCTATACCGAGCCCGAGATGGGTCACCTGACCGACGCTTTCGTCCGTAACCTGGGCGTGCCGCTGGTTACCGGTGATATCCCCGGCGTGGCTGTCATCATCGGCGGCGCCGATGATCCTGCTGAGACTGTGGCTCTGGCCAAGTCCTACCAGGCTCAGGGTATCCTGGTGACTCTGACCGGCGATGCCGTGAAGCACTGCGCCGATTCCGGCATGAGCCTGGGCGAGTCTGTCCGCGTCTGCCCCCTGGGCTATGAGATGCAGTCCGTCATCCACGTGGTCAGCGTTGCTGTCCGTGCGGCTCTGATTTTCGGCAACATCCAGCCCGGCGACTTCAAGGCTCTGGCCAAGTACACCATGGACCGCGTCAAGGCCTTCGTCAACGCTTACAAGCCCCTGAGCGACGAAATCGTTTCCTACGGTGCCGGCGCTATCTGCCTGGGCTTCCCTGTTGTGTCCAACGAGACTGAGAATATGTTCCGTGTTCCCATGTCTCTGATTCAGCAGCTGGATACCTCCAAGTGGAACGCCACCTCGCTGGAGGCTCGCCGCATCAAGCTGAAGATTACCAAGATTGACATCCCTGTGTCCTTTGCCACTGCCTTCGAGGGTGAAATCATCCGCCGCGGCGATATGCAGGTGGAAGTGGACGGCTCCCGTGTGGACTGCTTCGAGCTGGTCCAGACCAAGGAAGCCAGCGAAATCGAGGACCACAAGATCGAAGTCATCGGACCCGAAATCGACGAGATTCCCGTGGGTTCCAAGATTTCTCTGTCCTACACCATCGAGGTGGCGGGCAAGGCCATGCAGCCTGACTTTGAGTCCGTCATGGAGCGTAAGATTCATGCCTGGATTAACTGCATCGAGGGCGTTATGCACACCGGCCAGCGTGATATGATTCGTGTTCGTATCAGCAAGGCTGACTTTGAGGCCGGCTTCAAGTTCAAGCACCTGGGCGAGGTTCTGTACGCCAAGGTCAAGAGCGAGTTCGAGGCCGTTGTGGACAAGTGCCAGGTCAAGATTGTGGTCGACCCCGAGCAGAATGCCGCTCTGCGTGCCCATGCCAACGAGGTCTTCAATGCCCGTGATGCCCGTCTGGCTTCCATGACCGACGAGTCCGTGGACACCTTCTACACCTGCATCATGTGCCAGGCCTTCTCCCCCAGCCACGTTTGTATCGTTACTCCCGAGCGTCTGGGTCTGTGTGGCGCCGTGTCTTGGCTGGATGCCAAGGCTACTCAGGAGCTGGATCCTGCCGGCCCCTGCCAGCCCATCCTGAAGGAAGGCTGCCAGGACGAGCGCCTGGGTCGTTACGACTCCATGGATGCCGCCGTCAACAAGTACTCCCAGGGTGCCGTCGAGCGCATCACTCTGTACTCCCTGTTCCAGGATCCCATGACCTCCTGCGGTTGCTTCGAGTGTATCTGCGGCGTGGAGCCCTGCTCCATGGGCGTGGTTATCACCTGCCGTGAGCATGCCGGTATGACTCCTCTGGGCATGAGCTTCTCTGAGATGGCCTCCATGACCGGTGGCGGCGTGCAGACTCCTGGCTTCATGGGCCACGGCAAGCACTTCATCTCCTCCAAGAAGTTCGTTGCTGCTGAGGGCGGCCCCGGCCGTATCGTCTGGATGCCCAAGATGCTGAAGGATCAGATGCGTGAGCGTCTGGATGCCACTGCTCTGGAGCTGTACGGTGTGGAGAACTTCACTGACATGATTGCTGATGAGACCATCTGCACCGAGGATCCCGAGGAGCTGCTGAACTACCTGTCCGAGATTGGTCACCCTGTCCTCGGCATGGAGCCCTTCGATATGTAATTCCATAATAAAAAGGAGCGGAGAAATCCGCTCCTTTTTTGCATCAAAGGGGAGAATCGCTGGTTGGGTAAATGATCGTTTAGCGGTGTAAAAAACGCACGTCATTGCCACGGGCGGCTATGCCGCCCGTGGCAATCCCGTATGGCTGTACTACGCAGTTCTGCGTCTGTTTTCTTCCGTTTTTCTATGGGAATTACTGTTTTTCGTCGAAAGTTCCTGAAAAATCCGGGGGATTGCCACGCCAGCTTACGCTGGCTCGCAATGACGCGGTTGTTTGGGGTTCTATAAATAAAAGAGCCGCTGCCCGGTGGGCAGCGGCTTTGGGTTACTGTATGGAATTACAGCAGGGTAGCGAAGTGCTTGATGGTGCGGCACATCTGAGAAACGTAGGAGTTCTCGTTGTCGTACCAGGAAACGACCTGAACCTGGGTCTTGCCGTCGGGCAGAGCGCAGACCATGGTCTGGGTGGCATCGAACAGGGAGCCGAAGCGCATGCCGATGATGTCGGAGGAAACGATCTCGTCCTCGTTGTAGCCGTAGGACTCGGTGGCAGCAGCCTTCATGGCAGCGTTGATGTCAGCAACGGTGACAGCCTTGGAGCAGACAGCGTTCAGAATGGTGGTGGAGCCGGTGGGGGTGGGGATACGCTGAGCAGCGCCAATCAGCTTGCCGTTCAGCTCGGGGATGACCAGGCCGATGGCCTTGGCAGCGCCGGTGGAGTTGGGAACAATGTTCACAGCGCCAGCGCGGCTGCGGCGCAGGTCGCCCTTTCTCTGGGGACCGTCCAGAATCATCTGGTCGCCGGTGTAAGCGTGGATGGTGCACATAATGCCGGACTCGATGTCAGCCAGTTCGTGCAGAGCCTTAGCCATGGGGGCCAGGCAGTTGGTGGTGCAGGAAGCAGCGGAGATGATGTGATCGTCCTTGGTCAGGGTCTCGTGGTTGACGTTGTAGACGATGGTGGGCAGGTCATTGCCAGCGGGAGCGGAGATAACGACCTTCTTGGCGCCGGCGTCGATTTGAGCCTGAGCCTTAGCCTTGGAAGTGTAGAAGCCGGTGCACTCCAGCACGACGTCAACACCCAGCTCGCCCCAGGGCAGCTCGGCGGCGTTAGCCTTGGCGTAGATGGTGATCTTCTTGCCGTCGACAACGATGTTGTCCTCGCCAGCCTCGACGACGTGACCCATAGCGGCATAGTTGCCCTGAGTGGAGTCGTACTTCAGCAGGTGAGCCAGCATCTTGGGGGAGGTCAGATCGTTGATAGCGACGATCTCGAAGCCCTCAGCGCCGAACATCTGACGGAAAGCCAGACGGCCGATACGGCCAAAACCATTGATTGCAACTTTAACAGACATGTGAATTTCCTCCATTTCAAATCTTGCCGCTTTGCGGCATGGTAGACATAGGAATGTGCGTTTCCACGCACGGCTTTATTATACAATAACAGAATCGCCTTGTAAAGTATCAAAAACGCAAAAAAGCGTAATTTTTTCGGATATAAATTGTACTTTGTCACGAAAGGATAGAGAAGTGGTGCTCCGGCGATGGAGGAAAAAGTTTCTGGTTCTGTAAAATTTGACGAATACGGATGAAAACGGGGTTGCGATTTTGGCGGAATGTGATATACTCATAAGGTAAAGGGGAAGTTTGCCCTTTTGGACAGAATAAACGGAGGCGGTCGCAATGGCGAAGCTCTATTTCAAATACGGTGCCATGGGCTCCAGCAAAACCGCTCAGGCCCTGATTACCAAGTACAATTATGAGGAAAACGGGCTCCAGGTGTGGCTGATTAAGCCCAGCGCCGATACTCGGGATGGGGCGCAGATTCTGCGTAGCCGCATTGGTTTGGAGGCTCAGGTGCAGGCTATTTCCCCGGAGCAGGATGTGCTGGAGCTGTTCCGTGCCACCCGGCTGGGGCGGTGCGATGTGATTATCGTGGACGAGTGCCAGTTTATGACCACGGCGAACATCGACCAACTCCGGGAAATTGTCAATGAATATGACATTCCCGTGATGTGCTTCGGACTGCGGACGGACTTCCAGACCCGGCTATTCCCGGGAAGTCTGCGGCTCATGGAGGTGGCGGACACCATCCAGGAGATTAAGACCATTTGCGACTGCGGGGCCAAGGCCACCGTCAATGCCCGCATTGACGGACAGGGACACATCGTCACCCAGGGTGCTCAGGTGGTGCTGGGCGGCAACGACAGCTATATTGCCATGTGCCACCGGTGCTACATCCGGGGCATCCGGGAGCGGAAAATCATTCGGCTCCACGGGCAGGATTAAGAAAGAGAGTGTATCATGAACAAGCGATTCAGACTTTCCACAGCGCTGGATATCGATGACGTGCTGATGGAATGCGTGCCATACGCCATTCGGCTGGCCAACGAGAAATACCATTTTGACCCGCCACTGACCATCTACGAGGTGGATCGGTGGGGAACTTTGGGCACCCGGGCGGACGTAATTTTTGAATTTTTCCACGATCCGGAGTTCTTCCGCACCCAGCCTGTCATTAAGGGCGCTAAGGAGTTTGTGCGGAAACTGTCGCAAATGACGGAGGTGTTTGTATCCACCTCGGTGTATCCGGAGTATATGAGCATCCGGGCCCAGCGGATTATGGAGGAATTTCCGGAAATTCCCCAGGACCATATATATATGGGCTCCCGGAAGGATAAAATTGATGTGGACATCCTCCTCGACGACGGCATGCACAATGTGTTCGCCTCCAATGCGGGGTATCCCATCCTCATGCGCCGCCCCTGGAATCAGGAGGCCACCGGTGTTATGGCGGTGAATACCTATGACGAGTTTTTGAAGCTGGTGGAGGTGATTGCCGGCAGTTATCAGGCTCGTCCGGTGGAGGAACCGCTGAGCAAACCCTGCGCAGTAGTGCTGGTGGGTCCCTCTGGGAGCGGCAAAAATGCGGTGGCCCAGGGTCTGCTGGAGCGGGCGGATTGCTTTGAGAAGCTGATTAGCTACACCACGGACCGTTCCGCCGCGGAGCAGAAGCAGGGGTCTTACCACCATGTTACCGAGGCGCAGTTCCGTCGGATGAATGAGGCGGGGGAATTTTTTGAATCCACCACCTATGCCCGGCACAGCTATGGCTCCCGGAAGGCGGATGTGGAGGAGATTTTTGCACAGGGCAAGCACGTCTTGACGGTGATGGACATCTGTGGCGCCATGGCTCTGAAGACCCATTTTTCCAACGTGATTACGATTTATATTAAGCGACAGAAGCGGGATCTGCTTACGGCCATCCTGGAGGAGCCCTCGGAGCTGCAGGACAAGGTCAACCGACTGCTGGCCATTGACTCCGAACGGCGCAATGCGGAGATTTGCGACTATGTGGTGAACATGGACACACCCGAGCAGGCGGTGGAGCAGATTTGCCGGAGCTTGAGAATTTTATAATTTCGTGCAGAATTGTTAAAATAATAATGGTAATTTCTAAGCTTTTATGATATAATGGCTGAACAGATAGGTGAACCAGCAAGGAGAGATACCCCTTTATGACAACGGATCTTCAAAAAGCCAGCCTGTTGAAGCGTTTTGCGGCAGGTTTGATGGATTTTTTTGCGCTGCTGATTGTGGCAGTTGGCTTTATGGTGCTGCTCAACGGGCTGCTGGGCTATGAGCAAGCCCACGATAATCTGCGCCAGGGCTACGATAAGTACGAAACCGCCTACGGTGTGGATTTTGACATCGACCAGAGCCAATTTGATGCCATGACCAAGGAAGAGCAGGATAATTTCAATGCGGCCTATGATGCGCTGGTGGCGGATGACGAGGTGATGGGCGCCTACAATTTGGTGCTGAATTTGACGATTTTGACCATTACTTTCAGCCTGTTGCTGGGCTTTGTGGTGCTGGAATGGATTGTACCGCTGCTGCTGAAAAACGGACAGACCCTGGGCAAAAAGTGCTTCGGCATTGGCCTGATGCGGGTCGATGGCGTGAAAATCAGCAATTTGCAGCTGTTTGTGCGGGCCATTCTGGGTAAGTTTACTGTGGAGACCATGATTCCGGTGTATCTGCTGATTATGCTGGTGTTTGGAACCATCGGCGGGGTTGCGCTTGTGGTAATCGGCCTGCTGGGGCTGACTCAGCTGATTGTGCTGATTGCCAGCCGAAACAATTCCTTGATTCACGACCTGTTCGCAGGCACCGTGGCCGTGGATTTGGGCAGCCAGCGTGTGTTCGAGAGCCCCCAGGATTTGATCGAATATCAAAAGAAAATTGCCGCTGAGCGTGCCGCTCAGCAGCCGTATTAAAAAGAAGGAAGGGGAAGCCTATGAAAGTTGTGCTTCAAAATCTGACGAAAATTTTTCCCAGCCGGGACAAGAAGGCCGGTAAGGAGGTCGTTGCGGTCAACGATTTCTCCTTTGAAATTCCGGACGGCAAGCTGATTGGTTTGCTGGGTCCCTCCGGCTGCGGAAAGAGTACCACGCTGTACATGATTTCCGGTCTGCAGAAACCCACATCCGGACAGATTTTCTTCGGTGACGATGACGTAACCGAGCTGTCCACTGAAAATCGCGGTATCGGTCTGGTGTTCCAGAACTACGCACTGTACCCCCACATGACCGTTAAGCAGAACATCCTGTTTCCCCTGCAGAATCTGAAGGGTGCGGACAAGATGCCCAAGAGCGAGATGCTGGACCGGGCACATCAGGTTGCCAAGCTGGTTCAGATTGACGAGCTGATGGACCGCAAGCCCAGCGAGTTGTCCGGCGGTCAGCAGCAGCGTGTTGCCATCGCCCGTGCACTGGTCAAAATGCCCCGGGTTCTGCTGCTGGACGAGCCCCTTTCCAACCTGGACGCACGCCTGCGTCTGCAGACCCGTGAGGAAATCCGCCGCATCCAGAAGGAAACCGGCATCACCACCGTCTTCGTTACCCACGACCAGGAAGAGGCCATGTCCATCTCCGATATGATTGTGGTTATGAAGCTGGGTGTGCTGCAGCAGATTGGCAAGCCCCAGGATGTGTACGATGATCCTGTGAACCTGTTTGTTGCCAAGTTCCTGGGCACGCCCCCCATCAACGTGCTGGACGGCAAGGTGGCCGACGGCAAGCTGTGGATTGGTGAGGACGCAGTGCTGGATGTGCCCGGCGTGGAGAACCAGGAGGTCGTCGTGGGCATCCGTCCCGAGGGCTTTGAGCTGGATCCCAACGGTCCTCTGCAGTGCCAGCTGAGCAATGTGGAGGTTATGGGTCGTGACGTGAGCATCGTTTCGACCAATGCTGCTTCTCAGAATCCTGTGATTCGCTCCATCGTGGATGCGGACAACAAGGTGGATTTGTCCAACCCCGTGGTTCGCTACACCCTCAAGCCCCACAAGGTCTTCCTGTTCCGGAAGGATACGGAGGAACGGATCTACAGCGAGGTGAAGTAATATGGTCGATAGCAAACGTCAATGGAAGGCATGGCTGTATCTGGCACCGACCATCGTATTGCTGATGATCTTTACGGTTTGGCCCATCATTAACACCGTACGCATGGCGTTTATGGAGGGTTACACCGTTGCCAAGGCATCCAACCCCTTTGTTCAATATGAATTCCCCGTGGGCATCGGCAATTTTACCCGGGTGCTGGATTACCCCGGCTTCATCACCTGCATGAAGAACACCGTGCTTCTGACGGTGCTGACCGTGCCCCTGTCCACCTTCCTGGCTCTACTGATTGCGGTGGCGCTGAATTCCATCAAGCCCCTGCAGAAAATGTTGCAGACCATCTTCTTCCTGCCCTATGTGACCAACTCCATCGCCATCGGCATGGTGTTCGCTGCTATGTTCAATATGATTATCGGCGGCTCTGCCCGGCCGGACTCTGTCGGTATTATCAATAACGTCATTGAGCTGTTCGGCGGCGAAGGCTCCTATATCAACTGGATGAATGCCGGTTCGTCTTATTGGGCGAACATCACGGTCATGGTGGTTTATATTGTGTGGAACGCGCTGCCCTTCAAGATTCTGATTCTGCTGGGTGGCTTGCAGAGCGTGAACAAGCAGTATTACGAGGCAGCCCGGGTTGATGGCACACCCCGCAGCCGGGTCTTTACCCGCATCACCATTCCGCTGCTGTCCCCCATGCTGGCTTACGTTATCATCACCGGCTTCATCGGCGGATTTAAGGAGTATTCCAGCATCGTCGGTATTTTCGGCGACAAGATGGGTCCCGTGGGCAACGACCATGCCATGGATACCATGGTCGGCTTCATCTACCGGGCAATCGGCAATCAGGAAGGCACCGCCAGTGCGGCGGCTCTGATTCTGTTCGGCATTATCTTCGCGGTGACGATGGTGAATCTGTACGTCAGCAAGAAGAAGACCCATTATTAAGGAGGTGCCGATCATGTCTGACATCAAAACCATGCGTGACCGGGATATGCGGAAGGTTTCCACCCGCCAGAAATTCACCAAGCCCCTGTCTATGACCCTGACATACGGATTTCTGTTCCTGATGGCGCTGATTGTGATCTTCCCCTTCTACTGGATGATCATCTCCTCGCTGAAGGAAATGGGCGAGTATCGTCGCTCTATCCCCACCCTGTTCCCCCAGAAGCTGGACTTCCTGAACTATATGGAGGTCTTCACCAATGAGGACCTGCTGCTGGGCCGGCTGTTTGCCAACACGCTGCTTGTTGGCGTGGTGTCCACGGTGCTGTCGCTGGTAATCACCATTTTGTCCGCCTTCGCCTTCGCGCGGCTGGAGTTCCGGGGCAAGAATGCGTTGTTTGCGTTCCTGCTGGCCACCATGATGATTCCCGGTGAGCTGTTCACCATCACCAACTATCGTACCGTGTTCCTGTTCGACTGGCTGGAAACCTACACGGTTCTGATTGTGCCGTTCCTGGTCAGTGTGTTCTATATCTACCTGCTGCGGCAGAACTTCATGCAGATCCCCAATGAGCTGTATCTGGCAGCCAAGGTGGACGGCTGTGGCGACTTCAAGTACCTGTGCAAGGTCATGATTCCCCTGGCGCTGCCCACCATCATCTCCATCACCATTCTGAAGATGATGGGCTCCTGGAACTCTTATATGTGGCCTCGTCTGGTGGCCAACGATGATGCCCACCGGCTGATTACCAACGGTCTGCGTACCGCATTTACCAACGCTGAGGGCGTTACCGATATCCCGCTGCAGATGGCGGCGGTTGCGGTGGTATCCACCCCCTTGTTCCTGGTGTTTATTTTCCTGAGAAAATACATCATGAAGGGTGTTTCCAGAAGTGGAATCAAGGGTTAAGCCCTTTTATCATTCCAAGTATTAAAAAGAAAGGAACTATCCAATGAAAAAGATTATTTCCTCCATTTTGCTGGCAGCGATGCTGCTGGCTCTGGCGCTGGGCGGTATGACCGGCTGTAAGAAGACCGAAAAGATTAAGGAATTCGAGATGCCCGAGGGCGGTCTGGATACCAGCAGAGAAATTACCATCACCTTCTACCATCAGATGGGCGCTGCTCTGCAGAACATTCTGAACACTGCCATCGCTGACTTCAACAAGATTTACCCCAACATCAAGGTTGAGCACAAGTCCTACGGCGACTACAACGGCATTCGTGACCAGATCAAGAACGAAATCGCTGTCGGCAATCCTCCCAACCTGGCTTACTGCTATCCCGACCACATTGCGTTCTACAATGTTTCCGGCGCTGTCCAGACCCTGGACGTGCTGATTGAGGATGCAACCTACGGCTTCACCGCTGAGCAGATTGCTGACTTTGTGCCTGCATATTATAATGAAGGCAAGGCTTTCGGTGACGACAAGATGTACTCCCTGCCTGTTTCCAAGTCCACCGAGGTTCTGTACTACAACAAGACCTTCTTCGGGGCCAACAATCTGACTGTTCCCACCACTTGGGAGGAGATGGCTGCTGTCTGCGAGCAGATCAAGAAGATTGAGCCCACCTGCATCCCTCTGGGCTACGACTCCGAGGCCAACTGGTTCATCACCATGTGCGAGCAGTACGGCTCCCCCTACACCAGCGCCACCGGTGAGAACTTCCTGTTCGACAACGAGACCAACCGCAACTTCATCAAGGAGTTCCGCACCTGGTATGAGAAGAAGTGGGTCACCACCGAGGAACTGTCCGGCGCTTACACCTCCGCTCTGTTCACCGGCGAGAACGAATCCGGCACCCGCTGCTACATGTGCATCGGCTCCACCGGCGGTGCTACCTATCAGCAGCCCACTCAGACCAACGGCAAGTTCGAGTTTGAGGTCGGCATTGCTTCCGTTCCTCAGATTGATCCCGCTAACCCCAAGGTCATTTCTCAGGGTCCCTCCATCTGCGTGTTCAAGAACGCTGATTCCCAGGAGGTCCTGGCTTCCTGGCTGTTCGCCAAGTTCTTGGCCACCGATGTGACCTTCCAGGCTTCTGTTTCCATGAACAACGGCTACGCTCCCGTTATCCAGTCCGTGGCCCAGAACCCCATCTATGCCGAGTTCCTGGAGAGCGCTTCTACCGCCAACATTCAGGCTTATGCTGTGAAAGTTGCTCTGGCCCAGAAGGACGCTTACTACGTTTCCCCCGCTTTCAACGGTTCCTCCGTTGCCCGAGACCAGGTCGGTCTGCTGATGCAGAAGTGTCTGGTTGCTGAGGCTTCCGATGTGGATGCCATGATTAAGAGAGCCTTCGAGGAGGCTGTGGCTGAGTGTAAGTACCAGTCCGGTCAGTAATTTTTAAGGTAACTAATGATGAAAAAGCTGAATTTACGCATTTTTTCCCTGGTTTTGCTGGTGTGCGTGGTTCTGAGCTGCTTCGCTGGTTGTAAGAAAAACGAGGACGAGGGTGGCGCACCTGCCACCCCCGCCCATGTGGATTATACCGCTGAGCTGAAGTTGGATATGAACTCCAACACCCTGAAGAAGGAAGTGAAGTGGGGCGAGCGCAGCCATGTGGATGGCGATACCAGCCACTTCGAGGTGGATCGGGATTTCGACGCCTCCGGTGTGATTAAGGCCCGCTACCTGGCTGTTGATACCCCCGAAACCACCGGTCAGATCGAGGAGTGGGGCAAGCCCGCTTCCCGGTTCACCAAAGAAAAGCTGTCCACCGCTGTCAGCATTGTGGTGGAATCTGACAGCGACCAATGGGGCTTTGACAGCAACGGCAGATACCTGCTGTGGGTGTGGTACAAGAGCGCTGCTGACGCAGATTACCGCTGCTTGAACATCGAGCTTCTGCAGAACGGTCTGGGCGCAGGCTCCAGCGCAGCTAAGGGCCGCTATGGCTCTATTGCTGTCAGCGCTATCGACCAGGCTACTCGGGAGAAGCTGAACATGTTCTCCGGCGAGAAGGACCCCGATTTCCCCTACGGCGAGGCCGCCAGCGTGACGCTGAAGGAGCTTCGCACCAATGTGACCGATTATATCGACAAGCGCGTGGCAGTGGAAGGCGTCATCACTTATAACAGTGATTGGAAGGCCTATATCGAGAGCTACGATGCTGAAAGCGGTATGTATTTCGGCATGCAGGTTTTCTACGGCTACAATTCTCAGCTCATCAACGTGCTGGCTCAGGGCAATCAGGTCCGGGTCATGGGCGTTATCAATGAGCATTACGGCACCTATCAGATTTCTGACCTAAAGTATGTTGCCATGCGGCCCGAAGATCCGGCCAACACCTCCGTGATTAGCAAGGGCAACGAAATCGAGTTTGTGGAAATCACTGCTGAGGAGTTCCTGGGCGATAAGACCATCCAGCTGAATGAGGATGAGGAAAAGACATTCAAATTTGGCGAGCTGGCGGTTTCCACATCTGTGGCTATGAAGAATCTGAAGGTTGTGGACATGTACACCAGCGGCCCCACCGCCAGCGACGCCGGCGCTATCACGCTGACCTGCGAGGTGGACGGCAAGAGAATTCAGGTTCGTACCGCGGTGCTCAAGAATGCCGATGGCGAATTGATTACTGAGGCTTACTTTGAGGGTAAGACCATGGATGTGGAGGGCATTGTGGACTTCTACAATGATAACTACCAGATTAAGGTCTACTCGCTGGATGAAATTCACATCCATGAATAATAAGAAGGGATGACAATCATGAAAAAGTTTATTGCAATTGTTCTGATGTTTGCCATGTGCCTGTCCCTGTTCGCCTGCAAGAAGGACGAGGGTCCTTCCGAAGGTCTGAAGAAGGCACAGGAATTCGTGCGCAGCAGCTATATCGGCGACAGCGCCACCACTTCCGTGGACATCAAGCTGATGGGCGTGACCCGTGTTGACAATGTGGAGTACCAGATTGAGTGGTCCGCCAACTCCGACAAGATCACCTTTACCCGTGGCGAGGATAAGTTTGTTACCCTGCACGTTCCTACTGACAACCTGGAGGACATCGCTTACGTCCTCACCGCCACCATCTCCGATGGCGACAACTCTCTGACTGTTGACTTCGAGCGCAAGGTTCCCGCCCGGGCCGGTATCCCCACCACCCTGGCTGATGGAACCTATGTGATTGTCAATGGCAACCTGACCTTCTCCTCCCTGGATCAGAGCAAGAACTACGGCTACGCCAATGCCAACGAGGTCACCATCACCGACGGTGTGGTTTCCAACCACTTCAAGGCTGACGTTCTGACCATCAAGAACGTGGACGGCGGCATCACCATCCAGGATGCTTATGGCCGTTACATTTATCTGAAGGGCACCTACAACTCCTTCAACGTGGATGCAACCGCTCCCGAGGAAGGCCACATCTGGCAGGTCCTGGCCAGCAAGGACGGCAAGCTGTTTATTATTAACAAGATGAATGGCAAGACTCTGGCTTATGACACCGCTTACTCCTCCTGGGGAGCTTACCCCGAGCTGAGCGAAACCCGCCTGTCCGAGGTTGCCATCATCGCAGCCACCGCCCCCGAGGCTGACCCCGAGAAGCCCGATGTTCCCGACGTTCCTGATGTGCCCGATGTGCCTGTGACCGGCGCTGTTGAGAACCCCGTTGCCGGCACTGCTTACAAGCTGGCTCTGGTTCACGGCGGTAAGGGCAACTCCATCCTGTATTTCACCGGCGCTGAGAAGCCCAACTATCCCTGGTACATGCTGTCCTCCACCGTGGAGACCGATGCCATTGATGTCTTCGTCGAAGAGGTTGACGGCGGCCTGCGTCTGTACTTCACCATCGACGGCACCAAGACCTACCTGGATATGCACAAGGACGGCACCCACTACAGCCTGCGTCTGACCACCGAGCCCGCTGCGGTCTATACCTGGAATGCCGAGCACAAGACTTTTGTGGCCACCGTTGAGGATAAGGACTGCTTCATCGGCACCTCCGGCACCTATGACACCTTCTCCTGCAACAAGATGGAGTACATTTCCACCTCCTATCCTGCGCACCTGTACCTGCCCGGCGGCGCTGCTCCCGAGGTCCCCGAGGATCCCAAAGACCCCGAGACTCCCAGTGAGCCCTCCGAGAGCGTGGATATCACCACCGGCACCTACGTCATTGTCAATGGCAATAAGACCCTGACCGGTCTGGCTGAGGACAAGACCTTTGGCTATGCTTATGCCACCGACGTCACCATCGCCGACGGCGTGGTTACCGGCTACACCGATGCGGATGTTCTGACCATCACTGTTGTGGACGGCGGCTTCACCATCCAGGATTGCTTCGGTCGCTATATGTTCCTGAAGGGCACCTACAACTCCTTCAACGTGAGCAAGGATGCTCCTGCTGAGGGTCACATCTGGCAGCTGCAGGAAGTGGACGGCAAGACCGTGATTGTCAACAAGATGAATGGCAAGACTCTGGCTTACGACACCCAGTTCTCCTCCTGGGGCATCTACCCCGAGATTACCGAGACCCGTCTGCCCGAGGTCGCTCTGATTGCTGTCAACTAATACATTTTCATCCCCTGCAAGAGCCGCGGCATTGCCGCGGCTCTTTATTTGTATCGTGATAAATGATTGTTTGCGGGCATGGCCCGCGGCAAATCGCGTCACCTACCCAGGCGGTAATCGAACACCTTTGGGCACACTCGGTAACGAACGGCTCTGTAAATCGTACAGAAATGTCTGTCATCGCGAGGGCCTTTAGGC